>NZ_VMBJ01000039.1:0-46765 GCF_010608305.1 Stenotrophomonas sp. AS012628
GTTGCTTCGGCGGGTGCAGGGCGCAGCCCTGCAAACCCTCCCCCACCCTTACGCCGCGATGCGCAGGATCGGCTTGAGCGTGATTCCCTTCGTACTGTCCTCCGCCGCCTGGTTGATCTGTTCCAGCGGGTAGAACTTCACCAGCTTGTCGAACGGGAAGCGCCCCTGCTGATACAGCGTCACCAGCTGCGGAATGAATACCTGCGGCACGCTGTCACCCTCGACGATGCCGCGGATGCTGCGCCCGCCGAGCAGCAGGTTGTTCACATCGAAACTGGCGGTGGTGCCCAGCTTCGGCGCGCCCACCACGCCCATCATGCCCAGCCCACCCAGCGCCTCGATGCCGGCGGACAGCACGTCCGGACGGCCGGTCGATTCCAGCGCGAAGTCAGCACCACCACCGGTGATCGCGCGCACCGCCTCGACCACATCGGTCTCCCGGCTGTTGACCACGTGGGTGGCCCCCAGTTCCAGCGCAAGCTCCAGGCGCGAAGGCACCACGTCGATGGCAATGATGGTGGTGGCGCCGGCCACCTTGGCCGCCATCACCGCACTCAGGCCCACCGCACCGGCACCATAGCTTGCAAAGCTGCTGCCCGAGCGCACCTGCAGCGAGTTGAGTACCGCACCGGCACCGGTCTGGATGCCGCACCCCAGCGGGCCCAGCAATTCCAGTGGTGCGTCATCAGGCACCTTGATCGCATTGATCTCGCGGGCCAGCGCGTAGGTGGCGAACGAGGACTGCGCGAAGAAGTGATCGTGCAGCGGCTGGCCCTGCGCATCGGTGATCGCGGTATGGCCGTGGCCATCGTCGCCACCGAAATTCAGGGCGAAGAAATCCCTGCAATAGGCACCGTGTCCGCCCC
The DNA here is from genome assembly GCF_010608305.1 of Stenotrophomonas sp. AS012628. Taxonomy (NCBI): domain Bacteria; kingdom Pseudomonadati; phylum Pseudomonadota; class Gammaproteobacteria; order Lysobacterales; family Lysobacteraceae; genus Stenotrophomonas; species Stenotrophomonas sp. AS012628. The sequence continues at coordinate 867 of NZ_VMBJ01000039.1, forward strand.
GGCAGGGATTGCAGTGACCACAGGCGCCATAGGTCAGTACCACGTGATCCCCCGCCTTGAGGTCGCGCACGTTCGGGCCAACCGCTTCGACGATGCCCGCACCCTCATGGCCGAGCACCGCCGGCAGCGGCACCGGATAGTACTGATCGCGCACGATCAGGTCGGTGTGGCACAGGCCGGTGGCCACCACCTTCACCAGCACCTCGTCGTCCTGCGGGCCGCGCAGCGTCGCCTGCTCGATGACGAAGGGCTGCTCCTTGCCGCGTACCACGGCGGCGGTGATCTCACGCGTTGCGTTGTTGTCGTTCATCGTGATGGCTCCTTCGATCAGATCGGGTAAGCGGGCGCTTCGCCCTTGACGGTCAACCACTGCCACTGGGTGAACTCTTCCCCGTTGGCGGGGCCACCGATGCTGGTGCCGTTGCCGGACGCACCGACGCCGCCGAAGGGATTGATCACCTCGTCATTCACGGTCTGGTCGTTGATGTGCAGCAGGCCGGTACGCAGGCGCTCGCCGATCTTCAGCGCGCGGCCGACGTTGCTGGACACGATCGCCATCGACAGCCCGTACTCGCTGTCGTTGGCCAGGCGCACGGCATCCTCGTCATCGTCGAACGGCACCACCACCGCCACCGGTGCGAAGATCTCCTCGTTGAACGCCGGATTGTCGGCGGAGACGTTGCCAAGCACGGTCGGTGCGAAGAACAGATCGCGATGGGTACCGCCCGCCTCCAGCGAGGCGCCGGCCTGCACCGCCTGTTCGACCACGCGCGTGGCGTGGTCACGCTGGCCAGCATTGATCAGCGGGCCGATGGCCACCTCTTCGCGTGCCGGATCCCCCACCTTCAGCGAATTGGCCTTGGCCACCAGCTTCTGCAGGAACGCGGCATGGATCTTCCGCTGCACCAGCACGCGGCCGGTCGCCATGCAGATCTGGCCCTGGTGCAGGTAGACGCCCCACGCGGTGTTGGCCACCGCCAGGTCGAGGTCGGCATCGTCGAGAATGATCAGCGAGTTCTTGCCGCCCAGCTCCAGCGAGACCTTCTTCAGGTGCCTGCCCGCCGCTTCGCCGACCTTGCGTCCAGCGGCGGTGGAACCGGTGAACTGGATCATCGCCACGTGCGGATCGCTGGTCAGCGCTGCACCGGCCGCGCCATCGCCGGGCAGCATGTGCAGCACGCCGGCCGGCAGACCGGCCTGTTCGAACAGGCGTGCGATCACCGCGCCGCCGCACACCGCCGTGCGCGGGTCCGGCTTGAGCACCACGGCATTGCCCAGCGCGATGGCCGGCGCCACCGCGCGCATGGCCAGGTACAGCGGGAAGTTGAAGGGCGAGATGACGCCGACCACGCCCAGCGGCCGGCGTCGCGCCAGGTTCAGCCGACCCGGCTCGGAGGGCAGGATCTCGCCGGTGCTGCGCGACGGTAGCGCCGCAGCTTCGTGCAGCGCCTTGATCGTCACCTTCGCTTCGAAGCCGGCCTTGAGCCGTGTCGAGCCGCTTTCGCGCACCAGCCACTCCACCAGGGTGTCGATGTGTTCCTCGGCCAGGCGTGCCGCGTTGCGCAGCACCTCCGCGCGCTGCTCGTAAGGCGCTGACGCCCACGCCTGTTGCGCCTGTGCAGCGGCCGCCGCCGAACGCGCTACCTGCGCCGGGTCGGCCAGGCCGATTTCGCCGAGGGTGTTGCCGGTGGCCGGCTCGATCACCGGCTGCCGTTGCTCGGCCGCCTGCCAGTGACCATCGAAGAAGGCGCCGGCCCAAAGGGCATCCGGCAGCCACGGAGAAGATGCAGTCATGGGTGTCCTCCTGTGTCGTGCGTCCATTCCACGCCCGCCGTCCGCGACAGGCAATCGGCCATCCAGCGGTCGCCCGCAAGGGCTTGAATCGGCGGGAATTTCCAGCATGGCGACTGTCCAGTTCCTGCACAGTGAACAGCGCGGCAGCGGCACACTGCCTACAATGTCCGCCCCGCCAGCCGACGTGCCCGCCATGACCGACACCCACCTGCCCACCGATGACCCGATCGCCGCCACCCGCCTGTGGCTGGAGCGCATCGTCATCGGCCTGAACCTGTGCCCGTTCGCCAAGGCGGTGTACGTGAAGGACCAGGTCCGTTTCGTGCTCAGTGATGCGACCACGCCCGAAGCGCTGGTCGAACAGCTGGCCGAGGAGCTGGTGCTGCTGCGCGATACGCCGGCCGAGCAGATCGACACGACGCTGATCGTGCATCCGCAGGTGCTGACCGACTTCCTCGACTACAACGATTTCCTCGACAACGCCGACGCGGCAATCGAAGCGCTGGACCTGCAGGGCATCCTGCAGGTGGCGAGCTTCCATCCGGACTACCAGTTCGAAGGCGTGGCCGCCAACGACGCCAGCAACTACACCAACCGTGCGCCCTTCCCCACCCTGCACCTGCTGCGCGAAGACAGCGTGGCGCGCGCAGTGGATGTCTATCCGGACCCGGACGTGATCGTCGAGCGCAACATCCAGACGCTGGACCGCATCGGCGTGGACGGCTGGCATCGCCGCCTGCGTGGCGACGACCTGTCATGAGCCGCGTGCCGCCGATTGCCGCATGGCCGGTCGCGCCGCTGTCGGGCAAGGTGGCGCTGATCACCGGCGGCGCCAACGGCATCGGCCGCGGCATCGCCCAGGCCGTGCTCGGTGCCGGGGGCCGCGTGCTGATCGGCGACCTGGACATGGAGGCCGGCGAGGCGTGCCTGGCGGAATGGCAGCGCGGTGATGACGCCGCGTTCCAGCGCCTGGACATCACCGACGAAGCCAGCGTGCGCGACTTCATCGCCGTGGCGCTGCAGCGTTTCGGCCGCATCGACGGACTGGTCAACAACGCGGGCATCGCCGGCCCGCACGGCACGCGGCTGCAGGACATGGAGTGGGATGAGTGGCAGCGCCGGCTGTCCTCGCTGCACGGCGCGTTCCTGTGCAGCAAGCATGCATTGCCCGCGCTGACCGCCAGCGCTGCCGGTGCGATCATCAACATCGCCTCCACCCGCGCCTGGCAATCCGAAGCACATAGCGAAGCCTATGCCGCGGCCAAGGGCGGACTGGTGGCCTTTACCCATGCGCTGGCGATCAGCAGCGGCCCGGCGGTGCGGGTGAACAGCATCAGCCCTGGCTGGATCGGCACCACTGCGTGGCAGGCACCCTCACGGCGCCATGAGCCTGAGTACTCGGCCATCGACCATGCGCAGCACCCGGTCGGCCGGGTCGGCCAGCCCGAGGACATCGGCGCGCTGGCGGTGTACCTGCTGTCGTCACTGTCCGGCTTCACCACCGGCCAGGACTTCGTCGTCGACGGCGGCATGACCCGGAAGATGATCTACGCCGAATAATCACCGCTTTCCGGTGGGTGCGGACCTTGGTCCGCACCATTGCCAGGAAGTGCCAACCAAGGTTGGCACCTACCAGAGCGGTTTACGCCATGCCCGAATGGCGCAGCAGCGCGTCGATCTGCGGTGCGCGGCCGCGGAAGGCCTTGAAGTTCTCCGCCGCCGGGCGGCTGCCACCCCGCGACAGGATCTCATCGCGGAAGCGTGCACCGGTTTCCGCGAGCGCCTGCGGCGCTTCCTCGAACGCGGCGTAGGCATCGGCGCTCAGCACCTCGGCCCACTTGTAGCTGTAGTAGCCGGCCGCATAGCCCCCCGCGAAGATGTGGCTGAACTGGTGCGGGAAGCGGTTCCAGGCCGGCGGATGGTTCACCGCTACCTCCGCGCGCACCCGATCAAGCAGCGCCAGCACGCTGTCCTGCGCCGGTTCGAACTGGCTGTGCAGCAGCATGTCGAACAGGCCGAATTCGAGCTGGCGCACGGTCGCCATGCCGCTGTGGAAGTTGCGTGCAGCCAGCATGCGTTCGTACAGCGCGCGTGGCAGCGGCTCGCCACTGTCCACATGCGCGGTCATCGCCTGCAGGTGCTCCCATTCCCAGCAGAAGTTCTCCATGAACTGGCTCGGCAGCTCGACCGCGTCCCACTCCACGCCGTTGATGCCGGCCACGCCCAGCTCGCCGATGCGGGTCAGCAGCTGGTGCAGGCCATGGCCCATCTCATGGAACAGCGTGGTCACTTCGTTGTGGCTGAAGGTAGCCGGCTTGCCATTGGCACCGCGACCGAAGTTGCACACCAGGTAGACCAGCGGCGTCTGCACACTGCCGTCCGCGCGCACGCGGCGGTTGCGGCAATCATCCATCCACGCGCCACCGCGCTTGCCTTCGCGCGCGTACAGGTCCAGGTAGAACTGGCCAACCAGTGCGCCCTGCGCATCGACCAGACGGAAGAAGCGCACATCCTCGTGCCACACTGGCGCGCTGTCCTCCTGCACACGCAGGCCGTACAGCTGCTCGATCACCGAGAACAGGCCGCCCAGCACCTTCGGTTCGGTGAAATACTGCTTCACTTCCTGCTCGGAATAGCTGTAACGCGCCTGCTTCAGGCGATCGGCGGCGAACGCCAGGTCCCAGGCCTGCAGCTGCCCGATACCCAGTTGCTCGCGCGCGAACTGCTCCAGCTCGGCACGGTCCTTGGCCGCGAACGGTTTGGCGCGCGAGGCCAGGTCACGCAGGAAACCGAGCACTTCGGCAGGGTCATGCGCCATCTTGGTCGCCACCGAATAATCACCATACGAACCGAAGCCGAGCAGCGCGGCCAGTTCCGCGCGCAGGGCCAGGATGCGGTCGATGTTGCCGCTGTTGTCCAGCGCGTCGTCGCCAAATTCGGACGCACGCTGCGCACTGGCGCGGTACAGGATCTCGCGCAGGTCGCGGTCCTCGCCCCAGGTCTGCACCGGCAGGTAGCACGGCATCTGCAGGGTCAGTTTCCAGCCGGCCTTGCCATCCTTCTGTGCTGCGGCATGCGCGGCGGCCTTCACATCTTCCGGCAGGCCCTTCAGTCGCGCTTCGTCCTCGATGATCAGCGACCACGCATCGGTAGCGTCCAGCACGTTCTGCGAGAACTTCGCCGACAGTGCCGACAGCTCCTCCTTGATCGCCGCGAAGCGCTGCTGCGCCTCCGGCGCCAGCTCGGCACCACCGAGGCGGAAATCGCGCAAGGTGTTGTCCAGCACCTTGCGCTGGGATTCGTCAAAGCCTGCGGCTTCCGGGCTGTCGGCCAGTGTCTGGTACTGCCGGTACAACGCCAGGTTCTGGCCCAGCGCGCTGGCGAAGCGGGTCACCCGTGGCAGGTTGCTGTTGTAGGCCTCACGCAGTTCCGGGGTGTTGACCACGCCCTGCAGGTGGCCGACCAGGCCCCAGGCACGCCACAGCCGCTCGGTGGCATCGTCCAGCGGGGCAACGAAGGTCTGCCAGGTGACCGGCTGCACCTGCTCGGCCGCGCTGACGGCGGCTTCGGCCGCGGCCAGCAGCACGTCCAGCGCCGGCGCCACGTGCTCGGGGCGGATGGCCTCGAAGCGCGGCAGGCCGGAAAAATCGAGCAGGGGGTTGGCAACGGTCACGGCAGATCTCCAGGGTACGGGCCCGGCAGGCGGGCAGCCCAGTAGATATGGCGCTGGCAGGCGGGGCTGACAAGGGGGCGCGGCCCGGTATTCACGTCGGCCTTACGGTCGCGGTTCGAAGCTCTGGCTGCGGGGGAGTCCGCAGCGGTACGCACCGAACGAGGCCCTACATGGAAGGTCTGGCTGCAGTTGCATCCGCCTCACCGGCCCGGTCACTGGCATTGTCCGCCAGCCCGGCCGAACTGACCTGGATCGCCGCATTGTGCGATGCCGACGACGACGCCCCGCGTCACCTGCAGCAATTGCAGGCTGTGCTGCAGCAGGGCGGCACGTTCAGCGATGCCCAGGAGTGGTACCCGTTCGAAGTGATCGAACGCGGCGCCAGCCAGCTGCGGCTGGGCCATGAGCGCGAGTTCGTGATCTGCGTGCTGCTGTGGCTGCAGGCGCTGGCCCAAGGCCGCGCCAGCATGCTGGACCCGAGCCTGCACCTGGATGATCGCGCGATGGACATCGAGGCCTTGCCCGATGCGCTGCGTGATGCGGTGCTGGATGCGTTCACCGCGGCGGGGTATTGAGACGCCCTCGTGATCGCCGGGCGTGGCCCGGCGACAACGTCGACCGACCTACAGCGCCTCCAGGCTGCACCACGGCAGTTCCGGCAACCCCTGCCCGGCCACTGCGGCGGCCAGCTGTGCATCGGCGCCCTCAACATCAATGCCCTGCCGCGCGTACCATGCCGGGTCGTAGTAACTCTGCGCGTAACGCTCGCCGCTGTCGCACAGAATGCTGACGATGCTGCCCTGATGGCCCGCCTCGCGCATCCACTGCGCGGCCTGCAGCACACCAATGAAGTTGGTGCCGGTGGAGCCACCGACGCGGCGGCCGAGCTGGCGGCTGACATGGCGCATCGCGGCCAGGCTCAGCGCGTCGGGCACCTTCACCATCGCATCCACACTGGTCGGGATGAAGCTCGGCTCCACCCGCGGCCGGCCGATGCCTTCCACGCGCGAGCCACCGCTGCAGGTCAGGCCACGCCAGTCCTGCTCACCGGCCACGGCGGACTGGTATCCGTCGAAGAACACCGATACTTCCGGGTCTGCACAGAGGATGCGGGTGTCATGCCGACGGTAGCTGACATAGCGGCCCAGCGTCGCTGCGGTACCGCCGGTGCCGGGGCTGCACACGATCCATTCCGGAACCGGGCTCGGCTCTTCCGCCATCTGCTTGAAGATGGACTCGGCAATGTTGTTGTTGGCCCGCCAGTCGGTGGCGCGCTCGGCATAGGTGAACTGGTCCATGAAGTGGCCGCCGGTTTCACGGGCCAGCTTTTCCGACTCACCGTTGAGGTCGCAGGCACGCTCGACCAGATGGCAGCGACCGCCATGGAATTCGATCGCCGCGATCTTCTCCGGCGAGGTCGTGGCCGGGATCACCGCAATGAACGGCAAACCGAGCAGTCGCGCGAAATAGGCTTCGGAGACAGCGGTCGAGCCGCTGGACGCCTCGATCACCGGTCGCCCTTCGCGCAGCCAGCCATTGGCCAGCGCATACAGGAACAGCGAGCGCGCCAGCCGGTGCTTGAGGCTGCCGGTGGGATGGCTCGATTCATCCTTCAGGTACAGGTCGATGCCCTCGAACCCGGGCAGCGCCAACGGGATCAGGTGGGTATCGGCGGAACGGTTGAAATCGGCTTCGATCTTGCGGATGGCAGCAGCCACCCATTCACGCTGCGACATGGCGGGCAATGCTCAGAACGGAACGGTGCGATCCGCCCATTGTACGTCGCGGTGCCGTCAGGTGACGGCCGGTAGAATGACCCCATCCGGCCTGCAACGGCCCTGTCTGAAGGACCTCCCCCATGACCATTCCCGCCCTGCGCGATGTCCCCGGCGTCGCCGCCCAGGCCCCGGCCGAAACCACCGGCTTCGTGTTCAACCACACCATGCTGCGGGTCAAGGACATCACCGCCTCGCTGGACTTCTACACCCGCGTGCTCGGCTACCAGCTGATCGACAAGCGCGACTTCCCGGACGCCCAGTTCAGCCTGTACTTCCTGGCCTACGTACCGGCCGGTACGGTGGTGCCGGAAGACGATGCCCAGCGCCGCCTGTGGATGGCCGGCCTGCCGGGCGTGCTGGAGCTGACCCACAACCACGGCACCGAGACCCAGGACGGCGCGGTCTACCACGACGGCAACAGCGACCCGCGCGGCTTCGGCCACATCTGCGTGTCGGTGCCGGACATCGAGGCCGCCTGCCAGCGCTTCGAGGCCCTGGGCGTGACCTTTCAGAAGCGCCTGACCGACGGCCGCATGAAGAACCTGGCCTTCATCAAGGACCCGGACGGCTACTGGGTCGAGATCATCTCCAACGTCTGACCCGGAAAGGGGCACAATTCCGGTAGCGCCGGGCCATGCCCGGCGGCCTTGAGCAGGCCGCGCTGCGCGCTCGCCGGGCACGGCCCGGCGCTACCGACTCCGTCCCCTTTTTTACGAGGTTCGTATGGAAACGATGGAACTGCACCGTGGGCGATTGATCGACCACATCCAGCTGGTGGTGCGTGACCTGGCCGCCAGCCGCCGCTTCTACCAGGCGGTGTTCGATACGATCGGCATTCCAATCGCCGGCGAAGGCGATGATTACTTCTGGGCCGATGAGCTGTTCATTTCCAGCGCCAGCAGCGAGGCTGCCGCCGGCCAGCTGACCGGCCGCCACCACCTGGCGTTCCAAGCGCGCGACAGCGCCACCGTTGATGCCTTCCACACTGCAGCCATCGCCGCCGGCGGCACCGACAACGGTGCACCGGGCGAACGCCCCTACCATCCGGGCTACTACGGCGCGTTCGTGCTCGATCCCGATGGCAACAACATTGAAGTGGTCTACCACGGCCCAGCCAAGTACAGCGCCGACTCGGTGAAGGTCACTTTCTGATTTCACCGATGCCGTGAACGAAGAAGCCGGGCAATGCCCGGCTTCTCTGCGTCCAAGGATCCAGCCCTCAGTGGGCCGCCATGTAGATGTCCTGCAGCACGGCCTTTTCCAGTTCCAGCTCGCCCAGCAGGTTCTTCACGATGTCGCCCAGGCTGAGGATGCCGACCAGACGGGTACCTTCGGTGACCATCAGATGACGGCGCCGCGAGTACGTCATCAACGACATGGCCTGCTTCAGGGTGGCCTCCGGCGCGATACCTTCCAGGCCGGTGGTCGGCACGCTGGAAATCACCCGGCGGCCCGCCTGCGGGCCGTCGTCGGCCAGGGTGCGCACGATGTCCTTTTCGGAAATGATGCCGACCGGGGCATCGTCCTTCATCACCACCAGCGCAGCGATCCTGTTCGCGCTCATCTTGTGGGCGGCGGCACCGATGGTGTCTTCGGCGTCGATGGTGATGACAGCTTCTTTCTTGGATTGCAGGAGTTCGCGGACGTTCATTCTTGTTTCCTGGTGCAGGTCACTAAGTCAAAAAGTGTGCTCTTCCGATACGCCCCCTCCCCGGGAACAGACCTTTCAGCGCACGTCTGGCGCACCCGGCTGCCGCTTGGAATGGATCGGCAGACGACGTGCTGCAACGCGAACGAGGTGGGCTCAACGGCGCAACCCGGCCCTCGGTCAAAGTGATTCTACGACTGCGACCATCGGTCACTACCGGCATCGATGGGACAGTTCGTCGTGGGAACCAACTGACGATCCAGAGAATGGCACCGCGGCTGAAACCGCCGCTGAATACTGGCGGTGCCACGCGTTAAAGATTGAGTGCGCCCTGCCGAAGGCGGACAAAGCGCGCGGCGGCTGTCCCACTTTCCACGGCTACCGACGCAAACGAAAGGGGCCACGCAGGCCCCTTTCGCATACAGCATCCAACAGCGCCGGGAGTGCTTTACTCCACCGTCACGCTCTTGGCCAGGTTGCGCGGCTTGTCCACGTCGGTGCCGCGTGCCAGCGCGGTGTGGTACGCCAGCAGCTGCACCGGAATGGTGTGCACGATCGGGCTGAGCACGCCGGCATGACGCGGCGTACGGATCACGTGCACGCCTTCGGACGCGTTGAAGTTGCTGTCCTGGTCGGCGAACACGAACAGCTCGCCGCCACGCGCACGCACCTCCTGCATGTTCGATTTCACCTTCTCCAGCAGGCTGTCGTTGGGCGCGATCACCACCACCGGCATGTCCTCATCCACCAGCGCCAGCGGGCCATGCTTCAGTTCACCGGCCGGGTAGGCCTCGGCGTGGATATAGGAGATTTCCTTGAGCTTGAGCGCGCCTTCCAGCGCGATCGGGTAATGCAGGCCGCGGCCCAGGAACAATGCGCTGCTCTTGCGCGCGAAACGCTCGGCCCAGGCAGCGATCTGCGGCTCCATGTTCAGCGCGTGCTGCACGCTGCCCGGCAGGAAGCGCAGCTGCTCCAGGTAGTCCGCTTCCTGCGCGGCGTCGATGCGGCCATGCAGCTTGCCCAGCACCACGGTCAGCTGGAACAGCGCGGCCAGCTGGGTGGTGAAGGCCTTGGTCGAGGCCACGCCGATCTCGGCGCCGGCGCGGGTGTAGCAGACCAGTTCGCTGGCGCGCGGAATCGCGCTTTCCGGCACGTTGCAGATCGACAGCGTGTGCTTATGGCCCAGCGACTTGGCGTACTTCAGCGCTTCCATCGTATCCAGCGTTTCGCCGGACTGCGAGATGGTCACGATCAGATGCTTGGGGTTCGCATAGGCCGCGCGATAGCGGTACTCGCTGGCGATTTCCACGCTGCACGGCAGGCCGGCGATGGCCTCGATCCAGTAGCGCGCGGTCAGGCCGGAGTAATAGCTGGTACCGCAGGCGATGATCTGCACGCCTTCAATGCCCGACAGCACGGCTTCGGCGTTCTTGCCGAACAGCTCGGCCGGGAAACCACCGGCGTCGATCGCCGCTTCGATGGTGTCGCCCAGCGCGCGCGGCTGCTCGTGGATTTCCTTCTGCATGAAGTGGCGGTACGGGCCCAGCTCCAGCGAAGCCAGCGACACATCGGACAGATGCACGTCGCGCTCGATGGGCTGGTCATGCTCATCGAAGATGCGCACGCCGTCACGGCGGATTTCGGCGGTGTCGCCTTCCTCCAGGAAGATCACCTTCCGCGTGGCCGAGATCACCGCCGAGACGTCGGAGGCGACGAAGTTCTCACCCTCGCCCAGGCCGACCAGCAGCGGGCAGCCCATGCGCGCACAGACGAAGCGCTCCGGCTCGGCACGGCTGACCACGGCCAGCGCGTAGGCGCCGGTCAGTTCCTTCACCGTGTGCTGCAGCGCCACCAGCAGGTCGTCGCCGTCCTTCAGGTGATGGTGGATCAGGTGCGCGATGACTTCGGTGTCGGTCTGCGACTCGAAGGTGTAGCCCAGCGCGCGCAGTTTCTCGCGCTGCTCTTCGTGGTTCTCGATGATGCCGTTGTGCACCAGCGCCACGCCGTGGCTGATGTGCGGATGCGCGTTGGCCTCGGTGACACCGCCATGGGTGGCCCAGCGGGTGTGGCCGATGCCCAGCACCGCGTTGAAGCCCTCGGCCTCGGCCGCAGTGGCCATTTCCGACACACGACCGGTACGACGCACACGACGCACATCGCGGCGCTCACCCTGGTCGATCACCGCGATGCCCGAGGAATCGTAGCCACGGTACTCAAGGCGCTTCAGACCCTCGATCAGCACCGGCACTACGTCACGATCAGCGATCGCACCCACGATTCCACACATGTCACGCATTTCCTTGAAGACGATCGGCGCATTCTAGCCTGCGGGCCCGCGCTCCCCCTCCTGTCCGCTTAATGAAAGTGTCCGGAAAGGTGTCCGCGGACACCCGGACACTTCAGCACGCCGCCCAACCCATTGACCTGAAAGGAAATAAACTTGGCACGCTACGTGCTTGGTACTGGCTACCACCGTCAGGCACGCACCCGATGATCCGCGACACTTCCGCACAGGACCAGATCGTTTCCTCCGCCCCGGCCGGCACCACCCGCGCCAACTGGCAGCGCTACCGCTGGCCGGCACTGGGCGCCATCGTGCTGCTCGCCGGCATCGGCTGGGCCGTGCACGCCTGGTCCAACGCCAGCCGCTCCTTCGACAGCAGCCGCGTGCGCATCGCCGAAGTGAAGCGCGGCGACCTGGTCCGCGACATCGCCGCCGACGGCCGCGTGATCGCCGCCAACAGCCCGATCCTGTACGCCATCTCGGCCGGTACCGTGGACCTGAAGGTGGTCGCCGGCGATGTGGTGAAGAAGGGCCAGGAGCTGGCCATCATCGACAGCCCGGAACTGCGCAGCAAGCTGGCCCAGGAACAGGCCACCCTGGCCGGCCTGGAAGCCGAGGCCAGCCGCGCCGCGCTGGACGCCACCCTGGCCCGCGCCAAGTCGCGCAAGGAAACCGACCAGGCCACCATCGAGCGGCAGGCCGCCGACCGCGACCTGCAGCGCTACCAGCGCGGTTACGACGGCGGTGCAGTACCGCAGATCGATCTGGCCAAAGCCAAGGACTCGCTGAAGAAGGCCGACATCACCCTGGCCAACGCCACCACCGACGCACGCCTGCAGAGCCAGGGCGCCGACCTGGATGCCCGCAACAAGCGCCTGCTGGCCGACCGCCAGAAGGCCGTGGTGGCCGAGGTGCAGCGCCAGGTCGATGCACTGACCCTGCGCGCCCCGTTCGATGGCCAGGTCGGCCAGGTGCAGGCCGTCCAGTCCACCAACCTGGCCGCCAATGCGCCGGTGCTGGGCGTGGTCGATCTGTCCAAGTTCGAGGTCGAGATCAAGGTGCCGGAAAGCTTCGCCCGCGACCTGGCGATCGGCATGCCGGCACAGCTGACCGGCGGCAATGGCCAGCCGTTCCCGGGTGAGATCAGCGCGGTGTCGCCGGAAGTGGTCAATGGCGAGGTCAATGCCCGCGTGCGCTTCGCCAGCGCGCAGCCGGAAGGCCTGCGCCAGAGCCAGCGGATGTCGGTGCGCGTGCTGCTCGACACCCGCAAGAACGTGCTGAAGATCGAGCGCGGTCCGTTCGTCGAACAGGGCAACGGCGTGGCCTACGTGATGGATGGCCGCACCGCCGTGCGCCGTCCGGTCGAACTGGGCGTCAGCAGCCTGGGCGAAGTGGAAATCAAGTCGGGTGTGCAACCGGGCGACCGCATCGTGGTCTCCGGCAGCGACCTGTTCAAGGACGCCGAACGCGTCTCCGTCAACTGATACCTGAACCCTGAATCCTGGAGAGAGGACACCCCATGTACATGCTCGAAATGCGTTCGGTCGCCAAGGTCTTCCGCACCGAACAGGTGGAAACCCACGCACTGCGCTCACTGGAACTGCAGGTCAAGGAAGGTGAGTTCGTCGCGGTCACCGGCCCGTCAGGCTCCGGCAAGACCACCTTCCTCAACATCGCCGGCCTGCTGGAAACCTTCACCAGTGGCACCTACATGCTGGACGGCCAGGACGTGAGCACGCTGGGCGATGATGCGCGCAGCCGCCTGCGCAACCAGAAGATCGGCTTCATCTTCCAGGGCTTCAACCTGATCCCCGACCTGAACCTGTTCGACAACGTCGACGTGCCGCTGCGCTATCGCAAGATGAGCGCCAACGAGCGCCGCGAACGCATCGAGAAGGCGCTGACCCAGGTCGGCCTCGGCTCGCGCATGAAGCACTACCCGAACGAGCTGTCCGGCGGCCAGCAGCAGCGCGCGGCGATCGCACGTGCCCTGGCAGGCAGCCCGCGCCTGCTGCTGGCCGACGAACCGACCGGCAACCTGGACACGCAGATGGCCCGCGGCGTGATGGAGCTGCTGGAGGAGATCAACGCTGCCGGCACCACCATCGTGATGGTCACCCACGATCCGGAACTGGCCGCGCGCGCGCAGCGCAACGTGCACATCGTTGATGGCCAGGTGACCGACCTGGTGCGCGAGCCGGTGCTGGTCACGCCGCCGCGCCACATCGTCGCCGTCAACGAGTGAGGGCCCCACCATGTTCGCCTACTACGCCCGACTGGCGGTGCGCAGCTTCCGCCGCAACAAGGTCCTGACCGCGCTGATGGTGGTTGCCATCGCGCTCGGCATCGGCGCCTCGATGACCACCCTGACCGTGTTCCACGTGCTGTCCGGTGACCCGATTCCCGGCAAGAGCGACCGCCTGTTCTACGTCCAGCTCGACGCCGCGACCGGCGCCTACGTCGCCGGCGAGGAACCGGAAACCCAGCTGACCCGCTTCGACGGTGAAGCCCTGCTGCGCGAAGCCAAGGGCGAGCGCCAGGCGCTGATGAGCGGCGGCGGCGGCACCATCGAACCGGACAACAGCACCCTCAAGCCCTTCAGCATCGACACCCGCTGGACCTCGGCCGACTTCTTCCCGATGTTCGAGGTGCCCATGCAGTACGGCCGCCCCTGGACGCGCGAGGACGATGAAGGCCGTGCGCGCGTGGTGGTCATCTCCAAGGCGCTCAATGACAAGCTGTACCAGGGCGCCAACAGCGTGGGCCGCGACCTGCGCATGGAAGGCCAGAGTTACCGCATCGTCGGCGTGATGAAGGAATGGAGCCCGGAACCGCACTTCTACGACCTGACCACCGGCAGCTACGGCAAGAACGAAGACCTGCTGCTGCCGATCTCCACCTCCTTCGACCTGAAGCTGGGCAGCAACGGCAACATGAACTGCTTCGGCGAGAATCCGGACGGCAACAGCTATTCGCTCAACGCACCGTGCGCGTGGCTGCAGTACTGGGTGGAGATGGACCCGGCCAAGGCTGGCGACTACCGTCGTTACCTGGAGAACTACTCGACCCAGCAGCGCGAGGCCGGCCGCTTCAAGCATCCGCCGAACGTGCGCCTGCGCACCGTGATGGAATGGCTTGACTTCAACGGCGCGGTGCCCAGCGACGTGCGCCTGCAGCTGTGGCTGGCACTGGGCTTCCTGGGTGTCTGCCTGGTCAACACGGTGGGCCTGCTGCTGGCCAAGTTCCTGCGTCGCAGCGGTGAGATCGGCGTACGCCGCGCGCTCGGTGCCAGCCGCGGCCAGATCTTCCTGCAATGCCTGGTGGAAGCAGGTGCGGTCGGCGTGGTCGGTGGCGTGCTGGGTATCGGCCTGGCGCTGCTCGGCCTGTTCGCGGTGCGCCAGCAACCGGTGGAATACGCCAAGCTGGCCCACCTGGACGGCAACATGCTGCTGCTCGCACTGGGCCTGACCCTGCTCGCCAGCCTTGCTGCCGGTTTCCTGCCCGCCTGGCGCGCCATGCAGGTCACCCCGGCCATCCAGCTCAAGTCGCAGTAAGCACCCGAACGAGGACTCCCATGGACATCCGCCCCATCCTCAGCACGCTGCGCCGGCACAAGACTGCCGCTGCCCTGATCGTGCTGGAAGTCGCACTGACCTGCGCCATCGTCTGCAACGCGCTGTTCCTGGTCAGCCAGCGCGTGGAGAAGATCAGCATGCCCAGCGGCATCGCCGAGAGCGAACTGGTGATGCTGCGCGTCAGTGGCATCGGCAAGCAGACCGACGCCATGGCCCGCACCCGCGAGGACCTGGCATCGCTGCGCGCGATTCCTGGCGTCAGCAACGTCACCATCATCAACCAGGTTCCCTTCCGCAACGGCTCCTCCAGCAGCAGCATCTCGCGCGAGGTCGACCAGGAACGGCCGACCACCAACGCCTCGATGTACACCCTGTCCGAGAACGGGCTGGCCACGATGGGCATCAACCTGATCGCAGGCCGCGATTTCCTGCCCGACGAATACCAGAACTTCGAAGACGCCAGCAAGGGCGGCGCCAAGGAAAAGGCGATTCCGGTGATCTTCACCCAGGCCACCGCCGCCAAGATGGAACCCAACGGCAGTGCGCTGGGCAAGACCTACTACATGGGCAAGCAGCCGCTGCATGTGGTCGGCATCGTCGACACGCTCAGCACGCCCAATGGCTGGAATGACAACTGGACCAACTCGATGCTGCTGCCCATGCGGCGCACCTTCGATGAAGGTGGCACCTATGTGCTGCGCACTTCGCCAGAGCGCCGCCAGGAGGTCCTCGATGCCGGTGCCGCCGCGCTGGAACGCAACGATCCCAACCGGCTGATGCGCGACAAGCTGACCTATGAAGACCAGCGCAAGGACTTCTTCAAGAACGACCGCGCGATGGTCGGCCTGCTGATCACCGTCAGCATCTCGCTGCTGGTGGTCACTGCGCTGGGCATCATCGGCCTGGCCAGCTTCTGGGTGCAGCAGCGCAGCAAGCAGATCGGCATCCGCCGTGCGCTGGGCGCGACCCGCGGGCAGATCCTGCGCTACTTCCAGACCGAGAACTTCCTGCTGGCCTCGCTGGGCATCGTGCTGGGCATGCTGGCGGCCTACGCGATCAACCTGGCGCTGATGAACCTGTACGAGCTGCCGCGCATGCCGCTGTACTACCTGCCGCTGGGTGCGCTGCTGCTGTGGGTGCTGGGCCAGATCGCGGTGTTCGGTCCGGCACGGCGCGCGGCGGCGGTACCGCCTGCGGTCGCCACGCGGGGCGCCTGAGATGCGTGCCTGCGCGATGTGCCTGATGCTGCTCCTGCCGCTGCCGGCGCTGGCCGGCGGTGGCAACGCGCAGACACTGGAATGGCGCCAGGATGCCGCGCGGCTGTCACTGCGCTCGACCGAGGGCCAGGTGCGCGTGGAGGCTGCCAGCCCGGAAGCACGCTTCGGCGTGCGCAGCGGTGATCGCATCCTCCGCGTGGACGACACGGCGGTGCGCCGGGTCGAACATCTGGCCGAGGCACTGCGCCATTCCCACGCTGCCACCGCCTATCTGTTGCTGCGCCGCGACAGACGCGAACTGACGGTGGCGGTCGACGCCGCAGCCTGGCGCCAGGCACTGGAAGTGCCGCCGCCACCTGCGCCGCCAGCGCCCCCGGCGCCCCCCCGGCGCTGAGCAGGGGCCGCTCCTGCACAGCCACGGGTTTGGCTATGCTTGATGGGTGGCGCCGGGCTCTCCCGGTGCGTGGACACGAACGGCTCCAACGGCGCCGCCCATCCCTTTCTGCAGAACCGTTTGATGCCTGCGATCCTGATCATCGACGACAACGCCAGCGTGGGTACCGCGCTGGACGTACTGTTCTCCCTGCACGACATCGACACCCTGCAGGCGCAGACGCCCGCCGACGGGCTGGCGCTGCTCGAATCTCAGCCGGTCGACCTGGTCATCCAGGACATGAACTTCAGCGAGGACACCACCTCCGGCGAGGAAGGCGAGGCCCTGTTCGCGCAGATCCGCGCGCGCCATCCGGACCTGCCGGTGATCCTGCTCACGGCGTGGACCCATCTGAGCAGCGCCGTGGACCTGGTCAAGGCCGGCGCCGCCGACTACCTGGCCAAGCCCTGGGACGACCGCAAGCTGATGACCACGGTCAACAACCTGCTGGAACTGTCCGAGGCGCGCCGCGAACTGGACCGGCGCCGCAGCCGTGAACTGCACCAGCGCAACGCACTGGAAGAGAAGTACGACCTGTGCGGCGCGGTCTTCGCCGACCCCGCCAGCGAGCGCGTGATCGCGCTGGCCTGCCAGGTCGCACGCTCGGAACTGCCGGTACTGATCACCGGCGCGAACGGTGCCGGCAAGGAAAAGATCGCGCAGATCATCCAGGCCAATTCCCTGGTGGCCAAAGGGCCGTTCGTGGCAGTCAACTGCGGCGCGCTGCCCTCGGAACTGATCGAAGCCGAACTGTTCGGTGCCGAAGCCGGTGCGTATACCGGCGCCAACAAGGCCCGCGAAGGCAAGTTCGAGGCCGCCGATGGCGGCACCCTGTTCCTGGATGAGATCGGCAACCTGTCACTGGGCGGGCAGATGAAGCTGCTGCGCGTGCTGGAAACCGGCCGCTTCGAGCGCCTGGGCTCCAACCGCGAGCGCCAGGTCAAGGTCCGCGTGGTCAGCGCGACCAATGCCGACCTGCCGGCGATGATCCGCGACGGTACCTTCCGCGAAGACCTCTATTACCGCCTCAACACGGTGGAACTGGTGCTGCCGCCGCTGGCCGAACGACCGGGCGACATCGTGCCGCTGGCCGAGCGCTTCCTGACCGCTGGCAAGCCGTTGTCCACTGCGGCCACCGCGGCCTTGCAGCGGCACCCCTGGCCGGGCAACGTGCGCGAGCTGCGCAACGTGATCCAGCGCGCCGAGCTGCTGGCCACCGGCAACCGCATCGAAGTGGCCGATCTCAACCTGCCGCGCGCAGCCGCCACACCGCGCCCGGCCCCCAGTGCGGGCAATGATCCCGACCGTGCACGCATCGAGGATGTGCTGGCGCGCAACCATGGCGTCATCGCCCAGGCCGCCGCAGAACTCGGCCTGAGCCGCCAGGCGCTGTACCGGCGCATGGACCGCCACGGTATTCCCCGCGAATGAAACGGCGCTCGTTCACTTTCCGCCTGTTCCTGCGCCTGCTGCCGGTATTGGCACTGGCGGCGGCACTGCCGTGGCTGCTGGCCTACTGGATGGACCATGGCTGGGTGGTGACCACGGTGTCGGCGTTGATCCTGCTGTCGTTGATGTGGTGGACCCTGCGCCGGGCGACCGCCCCGGTGCGATCTCTGATGCGGGCCCTGGCGGGTACCACCAGCAGCTATCGCGACGGCGAGTACAACTTCGGCGTGCACTGGCCGGGGAACGACGAGCTGGGCGACCTGGTGCAGGCCCACCGCGAACTGGGCGATGTACTGCGTGAGCAGCGGCAGGGCCTGGTGCAGCGTGAACTGCTGCTGGACACAATGGTGCAGAACACGCCGGTGGCGATGCTGCTGATCGCCTCCGGCGGTGATGGCATCGCCCGGGTGGTGTTCTCCAATCTGGCGGCACGCAAGCTGCTGCATGGCGGCTGGAAGCTGGAAGGCCAGCGCCTGGAGGACGTGCTGGAACAGGTGCCGGTGGAACTGCGCGATGCCATCGCCCGTGGCGGTGACAGCCTGTTCGCGGTGCATGCCGAGGGCGAGGACGGCGACGAGGATGACGAGCAGGTCTACCACCTCTCGCGCCGCGCGTTCCAGCTCAACGGCCGCCCGCACGACCTGTTGCTGGTGCGGCTGCTGACCGCCGAACTGCGCCGCCAGGAAGTGCAGACCTGGAAGAAGGTGATCCGGGTGATCAGCCACGAGCTCAACAACTCGCTGGCGCCGATCGCTTCGCTCGCCCATTCCGGCGGCGTGCTGGTGCAGCGTGAGCGCTTTGACCGGCTGCCCGAGATCTTCACCACCATCGAGGACCGGGCGCGTCACCTGGAAGGCTTCATCCGTGGCTACGCACGCTTTGCCAAGTTGCCGCAGCCGCAACTGCAGACCGTGCACTGGGCCCCCTTCCTGTCCAGCCTGCGCCAGCAGATCCCGTTTACCATGGAGCGCGAGCCGGACGAAGAACTGAGCAGCCGCATCGACATCGCGCAGTTCGGGCAGGCGCTGCTGAACCTGTTGAAGAACGCGCACGAAGCCTGCGCCGAAGCAGAGCCCCCAAACGATGACGTACAGGTGCAGCTGACGCGGCTGCCGCAGTGGCTGCGGCTGGACGTGCTGGATCGTGGCAAGGGCATGAACGAGCAGGTGCTGCAGAACGCACTGATGCCGTTCTATTCGACCAAGCGCAATGGCACCGGGCTGGGGCTGGCCCTGACCCGCGAGATCGTGGAGGCCCACGGTGGTCGGGTGTCGTTGCAGAACCGCGGCGATGGCGGGCTGTGCGTGTCGATTCTGTTGCCGGTGGGCTGAGCGGGCAGATCCACGCCATGCGTGGACGTGCCGACCAAGGTCGGCACCTACCAGACCTGCCGCATCGCCACCCGCAGGTGCATCGGGAACCCAAGCGCGGCTTCTTCGGCCATCACCGCACGCAGGCCATCGTTCCACTGCGCCTCGGGCACTACCTCGAACCCTTCACTGGCATAGAAGGCCGCATTCCACGGCACGTCGGACAACGTGGTCAGCACCGCTGCCCCGTAGCCGCCAGCCCTGGCCTGTGCCAACGCATGGCGCAACAACACGCGACCATGACCGCGGCGCGCGTGCGCGGGATCCACGTCCATCTGCAGCACATGGAAGTCACCGCACAGCTCACCGGCCAGCAGGTAGCCCGCGATGCCACCGTCAGCCGCATCCACCACCCACAACTGGCCACGTTGAAGGCCATCCTGCAGCGTCGGCAGGTCCAGGCCATGCCCGGCAAATACCGGGTAGGCCTGGTGCCCCTTCAGCAGTTCACCGGCACGTTGCTCAATTGCCGGCAGCATGTCGAGTTCGTCGGCGTGCGGGATGCGTGGCTCAGGACTTCTTGAGCGGGCGCTTCCAGCCATCGATGGTTTCCTGTCGTGCACGTGCCAGCGTCAGCTTGCCATCCGGGGCGTTGCGGGTGATGACCGAACCGGCAGCGATGGTGGCGCCCTCACCGATCAGCACCGGTGCCACCAATGCGCTGTTGGAACCGATGAAGGCGTTGTCGCCGATGGTGGTGGTCGACTTGTTCACGCCGTCGTAGTTGCAGGTGATGGTGCCGGCACCGATGTTCACCTTGCTGCCGATCACCGCGTCGCCCAGGTAGGTCAGGTGATTGGCCTTGCTGCCAACACCGAGAGTGACCTTCTTGGTCTCGACGAAGTTGCCGACATGCACGCCATCGGCGAGCACTGTACCCGGGCGCAGCCGTGCGAACGGCCCCACCAATGCAGCACCTTCGGTGACCACGCCTTCCAGGTCGCAATGCGCGCGCACTTCGGTGCCCGGGCCAAGATTGACGTCCTTCAGCCGGTTGAACGGGCCCACGGTGACGCCGTCGCCGAGCACGATATTGCCTTCCAGAACGACGTCGACATCGATCAGCACGTCGCTGCCCACGGTGACGGTGCCACGGATATCCAGGCGTGCCGGGTCACGCACGCGCGCGCCCTGCGCGCACAGGGCCCGAACCGCACGGCGCTGCCAGGCACGCTCCAGCTGCGAAAGCTGCCAGGGATCATTTGCCCCTTCGGCTTCCTGCGCGTCGGCCACCAGCGCCATCTCGGCCGGGGTGTACTCGTGCGCGGCAAAGGCGAACACGTCGGTCAGGTAGTACTCGCCCTGCGCGTTGCTGTTGGACAGCTGCGACAGCCAGCGCCGCAGCGCGGTCGACTCGGCGGCAATGATGCCGGTGTTGATCGTGCGCACACGCAGCTGGTCGTCGGTGGCGTCCTTCTGTTCGACAATCGAGCCGACCTTGCCTTCGGCATCGCGCAGCACGCGGCCGTAACCGGTCGGGTCATCGACATCGGCGACCAGCACCGCCAGTCGACCCGGCTGTGCCAGCAGGTCGCGCAGGGTCTGCGCGCGGATCAGCGGCACGTCGCCGTACAGCACCAGCACCTGCGCGGCGTCGGGCACCTGCGGCATCGCCTGCGCGACGGCGTGCCCGGTACCGAGTTGCTGTGCCTGCTCGGCCCATTGCAGATCGGGCTGGTCGGCGAAGTGCTGGCGCACCGCTTCACCGCCATGGCCGTAGACCACGTGGATCGCGGCCGGCTGCAGCTCGCGGGCGGCATCGATCACATGCGCCAGCATCGGCTGGCCAGCGATCGGCTGCAGCACCTTCGGCAGCACCGACTTCATGCGCTTGCCCGCGCCGGCGGCGAGGATGATGACGTGCAGGGCTTGGGTCATGGGAGCAGCAGTCCGTAGTTCGTTGCCGGTGATTCTAGAGCGTGGGCCGTTAACATGTGCATCCCACCTCCTTCACCACGCTGATGGGCCTCGTTCGCCAGGGAAGCACCTATCTCGTCATCGGGCTCGTGCAGCTGCTGCTCGACTGGCTGGTGTTCGTCGCCGCGACCGCGCTGGGCCTACCCGTGGTGCCAGCCAACATTGCCGGTCGACTGGCCGGGATGCTGCTGGGCTTCTGGCTCAACGGCCGTTACACCTTTGCCAACGCAGGTGACGCGCGCCATGGCTGGCGTCGATTTTCACGTTTCCTGGGGATCTGGGCCGCCCTTACCGCGGCCAGCACGGTGCTGGTCGCTTTGACCAGCCGCCACCTTGGATTGGATTGGGCCTGGCTGGCAAAGCCGCTGATCGAAGGTGGGATCGCTTTGATCTCCTTCCTGCTCCTGCGCCATGTGGTCTTCCGCTGAGACCTTCAGCCTGCTCCACCCTTCGCGAATCGCTTCCGCAACCCATCCCGCCATAGCTGCAGGGGACTGTATCCAAGTTCCACGCGATGCCGCCCCGCGGGCACGCACACCGCGTGGAAAAGCCCATTGGCACGCATCAGCGGCAACGACGCTCCGCCATCCAGGCGGGCCTGCCAACCCTGGGCGGTCACCTCATTGATCACCAGCCACGCCGGATGCTCGGCGTTCACGTCAAGGGCAATCCATCCGGGCTGATAGGCCTGCGAGAGCACCTTCAGCTGGCCTGCCTCACGATCAGGGCAGTCCGTCTGCTGCCCGCTGGGCAGCCAGACCACCTGGCTGAAGTCCGTCTGGTTGAACTCAGCGGCCGGTGGCAGGCGTTCAAGGTGCCGTTGCACGCGTTGCGGGTTGAGCGTACGCGGCAGCACACTGCCACGTAGCGCCAGCTGCACGTCGCTGCCTTGGTCATCGGACCCTGCAAACGGCTCCGGTGACAGCAGCCAGCGGACCCCCAGCAGGTCGTACACGGGGGCATCCATGTCTGGCGCCCAAGGGGTCGTTGCCTTCTGTTGGAAGGCAGCCACGGGCTCTGTCGGCATGCCGACCATCTGCTGGTAGTCACTGGACAGCAGCGGGTTGTAGCCATTGGCCAGTGGAATCGCGTGCACGGCCGCGCCATTGGTCAGCACACCGATGCCGAAAACGATGGCGCGCTCGGGCAGGCCTGCGCTCCGCTCGGCAGCGAGCAACGCATACGCGCGCTGCGTGGCGCCATTGCGCTCGGCCGTCATTACCGGCGGACGGGCACCCGATGTATTGAAGCGTGCTCCTACGTTGAACAGCAGCATGTCGAACACGACCAGTGCGATCAGCCACCGCATCGGAGCCGGGTGCCGGCGCAGCAGCTGCACTGCGGCAATGCCGATGCCGGCACTGGCCGCCAGCCACGCGAAGGCGTCCAGATGCCCGTGGCTCACGGCCAGCCAGGAGGCAACGGACACGAGGACAACGACCACCCCAAACGACACCCGATGCGGGCGCAGTGCGCGCTTTTCCAGCGCGACCTGCAACGCCTGTGCCCCCAGCCAGGCCGCCGCCGGTACCGCAAGGAACAGCGCATCGGAGGGCCGTCGGAACAGATCAAGACCGGGCAACCCGTTGAAGAGCCACGCGAACAGCGGCGTGACGTCACCCAGGGCGACCAGCGTCGTCAACAGCAGTACGGTCAGTGCCACACAGGTGGCGCGTCGCTGCCGGTGCACAACGCTGCCACCCCAGGCCAGCCAGAGCGCAAGAGGCACCGCGCCGAAATAGAGGTAGTCGGTGCTGATGTCGCCGAAGGACCAGCTGGTCCCACGCACCTGTGAGAACACATTCCCCGAGAGCACTGTCACCAGTCCCTGCCAGTGCATCGCACCGGCCAGCGCCGTCTCCAGGTTCATGCCATCTCGATTGGTGTCCCCCAGCCAGGCCAACGTGGAAAGCCACTGGGGGGCGCTCACTGCTGCGGCGATCAGGGCGACCGCGGACAGCTGCAATGCGAGGAGGAGTCGCTTGCCCGTTGCCCAAAGCACTGCACCTACGGCATACACGGCACACGCAAGGATGATGAAATAGGTCACCTGGGTCAGCTGCAGCGCACACAGGCCTCCTGCGAGTCCCGCCAGCAGCACGTCACGCGCGCGGCCCTGGTTCCGAACATTCGACAGGCCCAGCCAGATCCAGGGAAGCAGGCTGTAGCTGACGATCATCGGCGTGTGCTGCAGGCGGGAGGCTGCCACCGCACCGAACATCAGCACCATCGCAAAGAACCACTGTGCGGGTGCAGAAAGACCGAATGAACGCGCCAGGCGCAGGGCGCCGAAGCCACCCGCCAGCACATGCAGCAGCACCACCGCGGTGAACAGATGCAACGACGCGGGCGCCAGCAGCATCGGCAGGACCATGGTCGGTTGCAGCGTCATCATCTGCGGATCGGCGATCTGCGGATAGCCACCGAACAGGTAGGGATTCCACCAAGGGGCCTGCAGGTTCCGAAGCTGCTCGGCACTGAAACTGACCGCCGGGAAGAACTGCTGCACGGCGTCGTACGGAATGACCTTGGTACCGATCAGCCACGGCAGGCACAGCAGCAGCCAGCTTGCCACCCACAGCGTTTCAGGCCGAGCCCATCGGGTGCGGGCTGCATCCGTGGCGCCGATGCTCGTGGTCGATGCGTACTGCATTCCGTGCATGCCTCCCTTCTCCTCAACGAAAATCGCCGGCACTGAGCCGGCGATCTTCCATCACTACCGGCGTTGCTGCCGATGGTTCCCGAGCACGTCAGTGCTTGAGGTTCTTGCGCAGGCGCTCCAGCGCCTGCAGCTGGACAACGGCTTCAGCCAGCTTCTGCTGGGCCTCAGCCACTTCCATCGCCTCGCCGCGGTTGGCCAGGATGCGCTCGGCTTCTTCCTTGGCCTTGCGGACCGAGGCTTCGTCGATGTCCTGCGCGCGGATCGCGGTGTCGGCCAGCACGGTCACCACCTGCGGCTGCACTTCCAGGATGCCGCCGGAAATGGCGAAATCCAGCTGCTCGCCGTTCGGCGTGGTCACCACCACCTTGCCCGGCTTCAGGCGGGTGATCAGCGGCGCGTGCTTGGGCGCGATGCCCAGTTCGCCCAGCTCACCGGTGGCCACGACCAGGGTCGCTTCGCCACGGAAGATTTCCTGCTCGGCGCTGACGATGTCGCAACGGATCGTGCTCATGCAAATCTCTTCGCTGTTCGCGGCGGCGCAATGCCACCGTGGGGGTCCACCGGCGCGGGCGGTTGCCCGGCGCCGGCGTCAGGTCGGGCAGGATCGCTCCCGCCCGTCCCGGATCAGGCCTTCTCGGCCATCTTCTTGGCCTTCTCGACCGCTTCTTCGATGCCGCCGACCATGTAGAACGCCTGCTCCGGCAGGTGGTCGTACTCGCCATCAACGATGGCCTTGAAGCCACGGATGGTGTCCTTCAGCGGCACGTACTTGCCCGGCGAACCGGTGAACACTTCGGCCACGTGGAACGGCTGGCTGAAGAAGCGCTCGATCTTACGGGCGCGCGACACGGCCTGCTTGTCCTCTTCGGACAGCTCGTCCATGCCCAGGATCGCGATGATGTCCTTCAGTTCCTTGTACTTCTGCAGGGTCTGCTGGACGCGCTGGGCGGTGTCGTAATGCTCGTGGCCGATGACCAGCGGGTCCATCTGGCGGCTGGTGGAGTCCAGCGGATCGACGGCCGGGTAGATACCCAGCGAGGCGATCGAACGCGACAGGGTGACAGTCGAGTCCAGGTGGGCGAAGGTGGTCGCCGGCGACGGGTCGGTCAGGTCGTCCGCGGGAACGTAGACGGCCTGGATCGAAGTGATCGAACCGTTCTTGGTCGAGGTGATGCGCTCCTGCAGGACGCCCATTTCCTCGGCCAGGGTCGGCTGGTAACCCACGGCCGACGGCATACGGCCCAGCAGTGCCGACACTTCGGTACCAGCCAGGGTGTAGCGGTAGATGTTGTCGACGAACAGCAGGACGTCCTTACCCTTGCCGTTTTCGTCCTTCTCGTCGCGGAAGTACTCGGCCATGGTCAGGCCGGTCAGGGCGACGCGCAGACGGTTGCCCGGCGGCTCGTTCATCTGGCCGTACACCATCGCCACCTTGTCGAGGACGTTGGAGTCCTTCATTTCGTGGTAGAAGTCGTTGCCCTCACGGGTACGCTCACCCACGCCGGCGAACACGGACAGACCGCTGTGCGCCTTGGCGATGTTGTTGATCAGTTCCATCATGTTGACGGTCTTGCCGACGCCGGCGCCGCCGAACAGGCCGACCTTGCCGCCCTTGGCGAACGGGCACATCAGGTCGATGACCTTGATGCCGGTTTCCAGCAGTTCGGTGGCCGGGGACTGGTCTTCGTACGACGGGGCCGCACGGTGGATTTCCCAGCTGTCGCTGGCGGCCACCGGGCCGGCTTCGTCAATCGGACGGCCGAGCACGTCCATGATGCGGCCCAGGGTGCCAGCGCCGACCGGCACGGAGATGCCGCGGTTGGTGTTGGTGGCAACCAGGTTGCGCTTCAGGCCGTCGGTGGAACCGAGGGCGATGGTACGCACCACGCCGTCACCCAGCTGCTGCTGGACTTCGAGGGTGATTTCGGTGTTGTCGACCTTCAGTGCGTCGTACACCTTCGGCACCGACTCACGCGGGAATTCGACGTCGACGACCGCGCCGATGATCTGAACGATCTTGCCCTGACTCATTGCTGCATCCTCTAAATGTGTGCTTTGAACGAACGCGGTCAGACTGCTGCCGCGCCGCCGACGATTTCGGAGATTTCCTGGGTGATCGCTGCCTGGCGCGCCTTGTTGTAGACGAGCTGGAGGGTGCCGATCAGCTTGTTGGCGTTGTCGCTCGCCGCCTTCATCGCAACCATGCGTGCGGCATGCTCGGAGGCGACGTTTTCCAGCAGTGCCTGGTACACCAGCGACTCGATGTAACGCGTCATCACGTGCTCCAGCACGGTCGCGGCATCGGGTTCGTACAGGTAATCCCAGTCGTGGTGAGCGACCTGCTTCTCAGCCGGCGGCAGCGGCAGCAGCTGATCGAAGCTGGCCTTCTGCACCATGGTATTCACGAAGCGGTTGTAGACCAGGTACACGCGGTCGACCTTGCCTTCGGTGAAGGCGTCGAGCATGACCTTGATCACACCGATCAGCGATTCCAGCTTCGGCACATCGCCGATGTGGGTCACGCTGCCGACCATGTTGACCTTCACGCGGCGGAAGAAGGTCGATGCCTTCTGGCCGATGGTCACCAGGTCCACTTCCGCACCCTTGTCCTGCCATGCCTTGGCTTCGCCCAGCATCTTGCGGAACAGGTTGTTGTTCAGGCCGCCGGCCAGGCCGCGATCGGAGGAGATCACGATGAACCCGACCCGCTTGACCTGCTCGCGCTCGACCAGGAACGGATGCTGGTAGTCGGTGCTGGCCTGGGCCAGGTGGCCGATCACCTGCTTCATCGCCTGCGCGTACGGACGCGAGGTCTTCATCCGATCCTGCGCCTTGCGGATCTTGGAGGCCGAGACCATTTCCAGGGCGCGCGTCACCTTGCGGGTGTTCTGCACGCTCTTGATCTTGGTTTTGATTTCGCGTCCGCTTGCCATCTCTTGTTTCCCGTGGCGCGGGGCTGATGCCCCGCGTTGTTCAACCGTTTGAGCGGGGCGAGCCCCGCTCTACGAGCGCTGGATTACCAGCTGCCGGTGGTCTTGAACTCGGCGATGCCCTTCTTGAAGGCACCTTCGATGTCGTTGTCCCAACCGCCGGTGGCGTTGACCTTGCTGACCAGTTCGCCCTGGGTGTTGGCGAAGTGGGCGTGCAGGCCTTCTTCGAACGCCAGCAGCTTGTTGACCGGCACGTCGTCGAGGTAACCCTCGTTGACGGCGTAGATCGACAGCGCCTGGTTGGCGATCGACATCGGCGCGTACTGCTTCTGCTTCATCAGCTCGGTGACGCGCTGGCCACGCTCCAGCTGCTTGCGGGTCGCCTCGTCCAGATCCGAGGCGAACTGCGCGAACGCAGCCAGCTCGCGGTACTGGGCCAGCGAGATACGGATGCCGCCCGACAGCTTCTTGATGATCTTGGTCTGGGCCGAGCCACCGACGCGCGACACCGAGATACCGGCGTTCACGGCCGGGCGGATGCCGGCGTTGAACAGGTCGGTTTCCAGGAAGATCTGACCGTCGGTGATCGAGATCACGTTGGTCGGAACGAAGGCGGACACGTCGCCGGCCTGGGTTTCGATGATCGGCAGCGCGGTCAGCGAACCGGTCTTGCCGGTGACCTTGCCTTCGGTGAACTTCTCGACGTATTCCTCGGACACGCGGGCAGCGCGCTCGAGCAGGCGGGAGTGCAGGTAGAACACGTCACCCGGGTAGGCTTCACGGCCCGGCGGGCGCTTCAGCAGCAGCGAGATCTGGCGGTAGGCAACGGCCTGCTTGGACAGATCGTCGTACACGATCAGCGCGTCTTCGCCGCGGTCCATGAAGTACTCACCCATGGTGCAGCCCGAGTAGGCGCTGATGTACTGCATGGCAGCCGATTCGGAAGCGGTCGCGGCCACCACGATGGTGTGGGCCAGCGCGCCGTTCTCTTCCAGCTTGCGCACGATGTTGGCGATGGTCGAAGCCTTCTGGCCGATCGCAACGTACACGCACTTGATGCCGGTGCCCTTCTGGTTGATCACCGCATCGATCGCCATCGCGGTCTTGCCGGTCTGGCGGTCACCGATGATCAGCTCGCGCTGGCCACGGCCGATCGGGATCATCGAGTCGACCGACTTGTAACCGGTCTGCACCGGCTGGTCGACCGACTTGCGCCAGATCACGCCCGGAGCGACACGCTCCACCGGAGCGGTCAGGTCGGTGCCCAGCGGGCCCTTGCCGTCGATCGGTTCGCCCAGCGCGTTCACGACGCGGCCCAGCAGCTCCGGACCAACCGGCACTTCCAGGATGCGGCCGGTGGTCTTGGCGACGTCGCCTTCGCGCAGGTGCTCGTAGTCACCCAGCACCACGGCGCCGACCGAGTCGCGCTCCAGGTTCAGGGCCAGGGCGAAGGTGTTGTTCGGCAGTTCGATCATTTCGCCCTGCATCACGTCGGCCAGACCGAAGATGCGCACGATGCCGTCGGACACGCTGGTCACGGTGCCTTCGTTGCGCGATTCCGCGGCCAGCTTGACCTTCTCGATGCGGTTCTTGATCAGTTCGCTGATTTCGGAGGGGTTGAGCGTGGTTGCCATCGTCAAGTCCTAGTGCCGGCAGCGGGGCCGGACGTTAAATGAATTCAGTTAGCGAGCGCGGTCTGCAGACGGGCCAGCTTGCCCTTCAGCGAACCATCGATGACCACGTCGCCGGCGTCGATCACGGCGCCGCCGATCAGCGAGGCATCGACCGCGGTGGTCACATCGACCTCGCGGTTGAAGCGCTTGCGCAGCGCGACCTTGATCGCGTCCAGCTCACTGGCCGACAGTTCGGCGGCCGAGGTGACGGTGGCCTTGACCACGTGCTCGGCTTCGGCGCGCAGGGCGTCGAACATGCCGGAGATTTCCGGCAGCAGCGGCAGACGATGCGATTCGGCCAGGATGGCCAGGAAGCGCGAGTAGGTCTCGCCGTGCGACACCGGCGCCAGCAGGGCGACGGCGTCGTCACGACCCAGCTCCGGGTTGGCGAGCAGGGCCGCCACGCGCGGGTCGGCGGCGACGTGGGCGGAGAACGCCAGGGCGTCCGACCACGGCGCGAACGCGCCTTCGTCGCGCGCGGTCGCGAACGCGGCGCGGGCGTACGGGCGGGCAAGCGTGAGGGCCTGGCTCATCCTTAGATCTCCGAGGCCAGCTCGTCGAGCAGCGCCTTGTGGGCGTTGGCGTCGATTTCGCGCTTGAGCAGCTTTTCGGCACCGGTCACGGCCAGCGCGGACACCTGCTTGCGCAGATCTTCACGGGCACGGTTGGCGGCGGCGTCGATTTCAGCCTGGGCCAGTTCCTTCTGACGGGTGGCTTCGGTGATCGCTTCGTTACGGGCAGCATCAACGATCTGGTTGGCACGTGCGTGGGCCTGATCGATGATCTCGTTGGCCTTGGTGCGTGCTTCCTTCAGCGCTTCGTTGACCTTCTCCTGCGCCTGGGCCAGATCTTTCTGGCTGCGGTCGGCAGCAGCGAGGCCTTCAGCAATCTTCTGCTGGCGCTCTTCGATCGCGTTCATCAGCGGCGGCCAGATCTTGGTCGCGATGATCCAGATCAGACCAGCGAAGGCCAGCGCCTGCGCAAGAAGGGTGAAATTGATATTCATGGTTAGCTCGATCGCTGGTTTCGGGGTGGACGCGCCGCCGTAGCGGCGCATCCGGCCTTCATCCGAAACCGGGTGCATCAGCACCCGGTCGTCTCAAACCGCTGTATCAGCCGGCCAGAGCCTTGGTGACGGCGCCAGCGAAGGCAGCCGACAGCGGGTTGGCGAAGGCCAGCAGCAGGCCGACGGCGACCGAGATGATGAACGCGGCGTCGATCAGGCCGGCGGTGATGAACATGCGGACCTGCAGGACCGGGATCAGTTCCGGCTGGCGGGCGGCCGACTCCAGGAACTTACCAGCCATGATGGCCAGACCCAGACCGGCGCCCAGCGCGGCCAGGCCGATCATGATGCCGACGGCAAGGGCGGTGGAGCTCTGAATCTGCGCGAAGTTGGTCAGGACGGCGAAGTACATGGTTATCTCCAGGAACTTAAGTTGCTAAGGGTGATGAAACGGATGAAGGTTGAAACGCGTTGAAGCTTGAAACTCAGTGAGCGTCTTCCGACAGGCTCAGGTACACGATCGACAGCATCATGAAGATGAAGGCCTGCAGCGGGATCACCAGCAGGTGGAACAGCATCCAGCCGAGGCCGAACACACCACCGGCAATGGCACCGAAGAAACCGGCACCACCCAGCACCCAGATCAGCAGGAACACGATTTCGCCGCCGAACATGTTGCCGAACAGTCGCATCGCCAGCGAGATCGGCTTGCTCAGCCACTCGACGATGTTGAGGATCAGGTTGAACGGCATCATCCACTTGCCGAACGGCGCCGTCAGGAATTCCTTGATGAAGCCGCCCAGGCCCTTGGACTTGAGCGCGAAGAACAGCATCAGGAAGAACACGCTGATGGCCATGCCCAGGGTGGCGTTGACGTCAGCGGTCGGGACCGGCTTCCAGTAGTGCACGCCCACCCATTCCAGCGGCTTGGCGATGAAATCGGCCGGGATCATCTTCAGCAGATTCATCAGCAGAATCCAGAAGAAGATGGTGATGGCGATCGGCGTGACCAGCTTGCTCTTGCCGTGGTAGGTGTCCTTGGCCTGGCGGTCGACGAACTCCAGGCAGATCTCGACGAAGGCCTGCCACTTGCCCGGCACGCCGGCGGTGGCCTTGCGGGTCCCCAGCCAGAACGCGACAACGATCACCAGGCCCATCAGGACCGCAGTGAGGAAGGTATCGACGTGGATATGCCAGAACATACCCTCACCCTTGCCGACCGGTGCGGTCAGGTTGTGCAGGTGATGCTGGATGTAGCTGGTAGGGGTTAGAGCCTCGCCCGCCATGTGTCCGGAACCTTCAGTTAATTGAATTCTGTCAACGCCTGGCCATGGCCAGGACCTGGAACATCAAGCCGACGGCGATACCGGCCAACAGCGCCAATGCAGGCAGCTTGAAGACCAGGAACCCCACCAGCAGGACGCCGAAAACCACCACCCACTTGGCCACGATCGCAATGATCAGGCGAGCCATCGCCGATCCTGCGGCCAGTGCCCCACCACCCAGTGCCATCCGTGCCGCCACCCAGCCACCGGCCGAAATGGCCACACCGGACGCCAGCGCGCCGAGGGCATATTTCGGACCTACCAGCAGGAAGGCCAGGGCCAGGACAGCCACTGCGGCCAGCGGGTAGACCGCGGCGCGCAGCATCAGTCGCCGACCCGCATCAACGGAGTTCAGCACAGGACGTCCCGCGTGGTTGCAAGTGGAGGGCTGAGGCGGCTACAGCAGGGGGGCCTCATCGAGCCGCCAAATTATAGCAATGGGACAATTTGCGAGACAACCGCTGCCTGTTCATCCCGGGAAGCCGCAAGTTGCGGTAACGGTTACATTTTTGCGTGCCACCCGGGGGACAATGACGTCCGTATGATGCTGCGGCGCAATATTGAACTTTGGTCGCATCCGGCGGAACTTTCGCCGAATGCGCCGGTCCGATCTTTCGACCTGCCTGCAGCAACCTCGTCGACGCTCCGCCCCGCAGGTCCCACGATGGCCCCGAAGCCCGGCTCCGGGGCCATCTTTTTGCATCGTAGCGACAGCGCTGAACCGTGCACACGCCGTGGACCATACGTTCACGGATGGTGGACGGGCCTGTCCGGCACAGTGGTCTTCATTCTGATGAACCACTGCAAGGACTCTTCGATGCGCCCTGTACCCACCCTGCTCGCCCTCTCCCTGCTCGCCGCCGGCGCCTCGTTCGCCACTGCCGCCCACGCCGCTGAAGGCGACGACCGCTTCGCCCTGCGCCTGGGTGCGATGAACATCGACTCGGACAATACTCTCCGCGGCAAGACCAACGTGGCCGGCCAGGACATCGGTTTCTCCGAGGACTTCAAGCTGGGTGGCAAGGAGTGGGAACCACGCATCGACGGCATGTTCCGCATCAGCAACCGCCAGCGCCTGCTGTTCAACTACTTCAAGTACGACAAGGACCGCCGCGAGACTCTCGGCCAGGACATTTCCTTCGGTGACGTCAACGTGCCGTCGGGCAGTTTCGTCAAGGGCGAGCTGAAGTACCAGGTCGCCAGCCTGGTCTATGACTACTCGGTGGTGGACACCGATACCTTCGACCTCGGCCTGCAGCTGGGTGCCGAGTACGCCAAGGTGAGCACCAAGGCCTACGCCGATCTGGGCACCGTCTACGAAGGCCAGTTCCTCAACGAGAAGACCGACGGCGTGGCGCCGGTGGTCGGTGCGCGGCTGAGTTTCACCCCGTCCGAGAAGTGGATGATCACGCTGCAGGGCCAGTACCTCAACACGCGCTGGGGCAGCTTTGATGACTACAAGGGCGACCTGAGCCGCGCCAACGCCATCGTCGATTACCGCTTCACGAAGAACTTCGGCGTGTTCGCCGGCTATGACTGGTTCAAGCTGGACGCGGACAAGAAGGGCAGCGACGGCACCATCGGCCTGAAGCAGGAATTCAAGGGCCCGGTGGCCGGCGTCAGCTTCGTGTTCTGATCCCCCGCCCCTTCCACGGCATTCTCTCTCCTGGCGCGGCCTCCGGAACATCGGGGCCGCGCTTTTTTGTTTGCACGGTCAAGCAGAAGCGGGTTGGTCGAGCGCGGGGGGAGAGGGGCTTGCGAGCGAATGTCCCCCGGCGCCGGCCTGCGGCCGTCACCTCCTCCTTTACTTCGCACGCAAGCCCCTCTCCCCCCGCGTGTCAGGCATCCGGGTGGCTTTGGCACTGGCTCTTACTATCCGCAAGCCGAGCCGCTGCGTGGGTGGCAGGCGTTTGGACAAAGTAAAGGAGGAGGCGACCGCCACAGGCGGGCGACGGGGGACATTTGTCCAAATGCCTGCCACCCGCGCTGCGGCCCGAACGCTCGCAATGAGAGTGATCGAGGCTCAACAAAAAAACCCCGGCAAATGCCGGGGCTTTTCGTGTGGAGCGGCGCTGACGCCTTACTTCTTCTTCGGCATGTACAGATCGGTGATCGTGCCGTCGTAGATTTCCGAGGCCATTGCCACCGATTCGCTCAGTGTCGGGTGCGCATGGATTGTGTGGCCGATGTCTTCGGCTTCGGCACCCATCTCGATGGCCAGGCCGATCTCGGCCAGCAGGTCACCGGCATGCACGCCAACGATCGCACCACCGATGATGCGGTGGGTCTCCTCGTCGAAGATCAGCTTGGTGAAGCCCTCGGTGCGACCGATGCCGATCGCGCGGCCACTGGCGGCCCACGGGAACTTGGCCACGCCCACCTTCAGGCCCTTGGCCTTGGCTTCGGTCTCGGTGACGCCGACCCAGGCGATTTCCGGGTTGGTGTAGGCCACCGACGGAATCACCCGCGCCACCCACTCCTTCTTGTGCCCAGCTGCCACTTCAGCGGCCAGCTTGCCCTCGTGCGTGGCCTTGTGGGCCAGCATCGGGTTGCCGACGATATCGCCAATGGCAAAGATGTGCGGCACGTTGGTGCGCATCTGGCGGTCAACCGGGATGAAGCCACGCTCGGTGACCTGCACGCCGGCCTTTTCAGCATCGATCTTCCTGCCGTTCGGCGAGCGGCCCACGGCCACCAGCACGCGGTCGAAGGTGCCCTGCGCCAGCGCAGGCGCCTGGCCTTCCTCGGCGGCTTCGAAGGTCACGGTGATGCCCTTGGCATCGGCGGTGACGCCCGAGGCCTTGGTCTTCAGGTGCACTTCGATGCCCTGCTTCTTCAGGCGGTCGGCCAGCGGCTTGACCAAGTCCTTGTCGGCGCCCGGCATCAGCTGGTCCATGAACTCGACCACGGTGACCTTGCTGCCCAGCGCGCCATACACGGTGGCCATTTCCAGGCCGATGATGCCGCCGCCGACGACCAGCAGCGAAGCCGGCACTTCGGCCAGCTCCAGCGCGTCGGTGGAATCCATCACACGCTTGTCGTCCCACGGGAAGTTCGGCAGCTTCACCGCCTGCGAACCGGCGGCGATGATGCACTTCTGGAAGCGCAGCAGCTGGGTGCTGCCGTCAGCAGCAGTGATTTCCAGTTCGTTGGCCGAAACAAACTTGCCGACGCCCTGCACGCTGCGGACCTTGCGCTGCTTGGCCATGCCGGCCAGGCCCTTGGTCAGCTGGTTGACGACCTTTTCCTTGTACTCGCGCAGCTTGTCCAGGGTGATGGTCGGCTTGCCGAACTCGACGCCGAAATCACCGGCGTGGGCGACCTCGTCGATCACCGCAGCAGCATGCAGCAGTGCCTTGGACGGAATGCAGCCCACGTTGAGGCAGACGCCGCCGAGGCTGGCGTAGCGCTCGACCAGCACCGTATCCAGGCCCACGTCTGCGGCGCGGAACGCCGCCGTGTAGCCGCCCGGACCGGAGCCCAGCACAACCATCTCGCATTCGATGTCGGCCGGCTTGCCGCTGGACAGCGCCGGCTTCGGTGCGGCCGGTTCGGCCGGGGCGCGGTGCGACGGGGTCACCGGCGGCTTGCTGGCCGGAGCAGCTGCTGCCGGAGCCGGCGCAGCGGCCTTGGCCGGGGCTTCGGCGGCGCCTTCAGCGTCCAGCACCACGACCACGGCACCCTCGGACAGGGTGTCGCCCAGCTTGACCTTGATTTCCTTGACCACGCCGGTGGCCGAGGACGGCACTTCCAGGGTGGCCTTGTCCGATTCCAGGGTCACCAGACCCTGATCCTTCTTCACCGTGTCGCCAACGGCGACCAACACTTCAATCACCGGCACATCGCTGTAATCGCCGATGTCGGGAACCTTGACTTCAATCGTGGCCATGGTGGGTTTTCCTCGTGCCCGCCCGGCATGGCCGGCGGGCTGTCACTGCATCTGTTCACGCGGCCGCGCCAGGGGCTGCGGCCGCACGGTGGGGGCGAAGCGGTGCCTTACAGCAGCACGCGGCGCATGTCGGCCAGTACCTGCGACAGGTACGTGGTGAAGCGTGCGGCCAGAGCGCCGTCGATGACGCGGTGGTCGTAGCTCAGCGACAGCGGCAGCATCAGCTTCGGTGCGAATTCCTTGCCGTTCCAGACCGGCTGGATGGACGACTTGGACACGCCGAGGATGGCCACTTCCGGTGCATTGACGATCGGGGTGAATGCGGTGCCGCCGATGCCGCCCAGCGAGCTGATCGAGAAGCAGCCGCCGCTCATGTCGGCCGGGCCCAGCTTGCCGTCGCGCGCCTTCTTGGCCAGTTCGCCGGTTTCCTGCGCGATCTGCACCACGCCCTTCTTGTCCACGTCGCGGATGACCGGCACGACCAGGCCGTTCGGCGTATCGGCGGCAAAGCCGATGTGGAAGTACTTCTTCAGGGTCAGGTTTTCACCGCTGGCATCGAGCGAGGCGTTGAACTCCGGGAACTTCTTCAGCGCCGCGGCGCTGGCCTTGATCAGGAAGGCGAGCATGGTCAGCTTGATGCCGGCCTTCTCGTTTTCCTTGTTCAGCGCCACGCGCAGGCCTTCCAGATCGGTGATGTCAGCCTGCTCGAACTGGGTGACGTGCGGGATCATGGCCCAGTTGCGGGCCAGGTTCGCACCCGAGATCTTCTTGATGCGCGACAGCGGCTGGACTTCGGTCTCGCCGAACTTGCTGAAGTCGACCTTCGGCCACGGCAGCAGGTTCAGGCCACCACCGGCAGCGACAGCAGCACCGCCGGCAGCCGGCACGCCACCGCTGAGTGCGGCCTTGACGAACTTCTGCACGTCACCCTTGGTGATGCGGCCACCCTTCTCGGTGCCGTTGATCTGCAGCAGGTCCACGCCCAGTTCGCGGGCGAACACACGCACCGCCGGGGTGGCATACGGCACCTTGGCCGGCAGCACGCCATCGGCGTTGAACTGCACCGGCGGGCTGGACGGGGTACCGGCCGAGGCGATCTCGCGGGCCGCCAGCTTGTCCGGCTGCGCCGGCACAGCGACCGGCTCGACCTTGGTGGCGGTCTCGGCGGCAGCCGGAGCGGCGGCTGCGGCAGCCTTGGTCGGCGCCGGTGCGCCAGCGCCCTCGGCTTCGATGATGGCGACCACATTGCCCTGCGACAGATTGTCGCCAACCTTGACCTTGATCTCCTTGACCACACCGGCCACCGACGACGGCACTTCCATGGTGGCCTTGTCGCTTTCCAGCGTGACCAGGCCCTGGTCCTTCTTGACCGTGTCGCCGACGGCGACCAGCACTTCGATGACCGGGATGCCGGAGTAATCGCCGATATCCGGCACCAGCGCCTCCACCGCGCCACCGCTGGCGGCCGGGGCAGCAGCGGCCGGAGCCGGCGCGCCCTGGGTAGCGGCGGCCGGGGCAGCGGCCTTGGCCGGTGCCGGAGCAGCAGCGGCCGGCTTGGCGGCTTCGCCTTCGGCCACTTCGATCAGCGCCACGACCTTGCCTTCGGACAGGCTGTCGCCGACCTTGACCTTCAGTTCCTTGACCACGCCAGCCACCGACGACGGCACTTCCATGGTCGCCTTGTCACTTTCCAGCGTCACCAGGCCCTGGTCCTTCTTGACCGTGTCGCCGACGGCGACAAGCACCTCGATTACCGGGATATCGCTGTAGTCACCGATATCGGGGACAAGTGCTTCCTTGATTTCGGCCATGGGGATAACTCCGGCAATCTGGTGTAGGGAAACGTCTATTGTGCGGCCAGCGGGGGCCAGCGCCAACCGTTACAGGTGTTTTCAGTACTCACGCAGCCGGGACACGCTGTTGCTCATGGGTTGCGGCCGCGACCAGTCGGTAGCGTATTGTCCGGACGATGTCCGCTTCATGTCGCCAGTGCGTCGGCTACCGGCTGCCAGGCCTGGCGCAGCCGCGGCAGCGACCAGGCCGCGTTGGCCGGGCTGGTGGACGGCAGTGCCAGCAGCCTTGGCGGAGTCTCCAGGCAGGGCAGCACCCAACGCTGGAATGCCTTCAGCGAAGCGGCACCGTTGCAGCCGATCAGCTCCAGCTCAGGAAGCGAAGCGATCAATGCCGGCAGCGCATTGGGCACTTCCGTGCCACGCACGATGTCGGCATCCAGGCTGCCACGCCGCTCGCACTGGCCGATCACATCCCACAGGCCGATACCTGCCGCCTGTAGTGCCTGCAGTCGCTGCGCATAGGGCAGACCCGCGTCGAAGCCACAGATATCGGCCAGCACAGGCCAGAAGCGATTGCGCGGATGCGCGTAGTAGCGCTGCTCCTGCAATGACGCAACGCCGGGCATCGAACCCAGCAGCAGCACCCGGCACTTCATGTTCACCTGCGCTTGCAGGCCGATGCACACCGTTGCTTCGCTCACATCTTCTCCAACTGCATGAATGTCGCCGAAGGCCGAAAAGCCCATGAAAACAGGCTTTTCACTCCGGTCGCTGAACAAGGAAAACTATTTTTTAACGTGCGTCGGATTCGATTCATGTTGGGGCGACTACGGTGTGCTCGCCCCGCAACCGGGGGCCCAAAACAAGAAACATTAGGAGATACCCCCATGCGCTCCATCCGTATCCTGAGTCTCGCCCTGCTGACCTCCGCCGCCTTCGCGCCGGCCGCTTTCGCCCAGGACAGCAGCAGCACCGACACCGCTTCGGGCAAGCATTTTGCCGTTGTCGGCGGCATCTCGCTGCTGGAACCGAAGAACGACCCGATCACCGGCGTGAAGAAGACCGATGGTGGCCCGGCGCCGACCGTCAGCTTCAGCTACTACATCAACGACAACTGGGCCGTTGAGCTGTGGGGCGCTGCCGACAAGTTCGACAACAAGTTCAAGGGCCCGGACAACGCCCGCCTGGGCTCGGTCGAGCAGCAGCCGATCGCGCTGAGCGGCCAGTACCACTTCGGCCAGGCTGACAACGTGTTCCGCCCGTTCGTGGGCGTGGGCTACTACCAGTCGAGCTTCAGCAACGAGAAGCTGGGCAACGGCGCTGACACCGACATCCGCTTCAAGGATGCCAAGGGCGTGATCGGCACCGTCGGTGTGGACATGAACATCAACTCCACCTGGTTCGCCCGTGCTGACGCCCGCTACATGCGTTCGCGCCCGGACGTGAAGGTGGGCGGCGAGAAGATCGGCGAAGCCAAGATGGATCCGTGGACCGTCGGCTTCGGCATCGGCGCCCGCTTCTGATCCAGGCTGCACCTGCTTCACTGATGTAACGCGACGGGCCCTTCGGGGCCCGTCGTCGTTTCTGTCACCCGCGTTCCACCTGTAGAGCCGAGCCCATGCTCGGCTGCTTTTATGTAGAGTCGAGCCAAGCCCCTATCCCGAGTCGAGCGGCGGGCTCCGCGCGCATTGCGATGCGTTACGTTCAATGGCGCCCACGGTAAATGGTGGCGCGGCTCGGCTCTACATAAACAGGATGCGGAGGCACGATGCACGACGTCGACCTGCTGGTGATCGGTGGCGGCATCAACGGCGCCGGCATCGCCCGTGATGCCAGCGGCCGCGGCCTGCGCGTGCTGCTGTGCGAACAGCACGACCTGGCCGCGCATACCTCCAGTGCCAGCAGCAAACTGGTCCACGGCGGCCTGCGTTACCTGGAACAGGGCGAGCTGGGCCTGGTGCGCAAGGCGCTGGGCGAACGCGAGGTGGTACGCCGGCAGGCGCCCCATCTGGTCCATCCATTGCGCTTCGTACTGCCGTGGGAGCCCCACCTGCGCCCACGCTGGATGCTGCGCATGGGACTGTGGCTGTACGACCACCTGGGCCGGCGCAGCCCGGCATTTCCCGCCTCGCACGCCCTGGACCTTCAGCGTGATCCGCTCGGCCCTTGGCTCTCTCCGGACCTGCGGCAGGCCTTCAGCTACGCCGACGCGCAGGTCGATGACGCGCGCCTGGTGCTGCTCAACGCCCTGGACGCTGCCCAACGTGGCGCGCAGGTACATGTGCGCAGCCGCTGCATCGAGCTGCGCCCTGTACAGGGCCGTTGGCAGGCCATGCTGGAATCCGCCGACGGACAGCAGCATGTGACCGCGCGCGCCGTCGCCAATGCGGCCGGCCCATGGGCCGGCGGCCTGCTGGAGCAGATGGAGGCACGCAGCGGCGGCCCGTCACTGCGGCTGGTACAAGGCAGCCACATCGTGCTGCGCCGTCCCTGGCCCGATGACAGTGCCTGCCTGCTGCAGCAGCCCGATGGCCGCGTGGTGTTCCTGCTGCCGTTCGCCCACGATCATCTGCTGGTCGGCACCACCGACACCGACTACCGCGGCGATCCGGCACGCTGCAGCGTGCTGCCTTCCGAGGTGAGCTACCTGTGCGCGGCCGCCAACCGTTATCTGCGCGAGCCGATCACTGCGCAAGACGTGGTCTGGCAGTTCGCCGGCGTGCGCCCATTGCTGGCCGACCCGGACCCGCGTGCGGCGAAGCTGAGCCGCGACTACCGACTTCAGCTGCAGTCCGACCCGGCGCCGGCGCTGCATGTGCTGGGCGGCAAGCTGACCACCTACCGGGTGCTGGCCGAAGAAGCGCTGAACCTGCTGCGCCCTGCCCTGCCACAGATGGGACCGGCCTGGACGGCAGGTGGAGACCCGCTGCCGGGCAGCGACTGGGGTGACGCCGCACAGGCGCGCTCCCGCCTGCAGGCGCTGGCACCGTGGTTGCCCGAGGAAATCGCACGCCGCTGGGCCGGCGCCTACGGCAGCCGCAGCGCGGAGCTGCTGCATGGCCTGCAGGGTGTGAACGATCTTGGCGAGGACTTTGGCGGCGGCCTGCATGCGCGGGAAGTCGCCTTCCTGCGTGAGCACGAATGGGCCCTGGATGCCGAGGACGTGCTGTGGCGGCGGAGCAAGCTGGGGTTGCGGCTGGATGCGGCGCAGGTGGCGCGGCTGCAGGCGTGGATGGAGCAACCCACCCTGTAGAGCCAAGCCATGCTCGGCTGCGCTGTGCAAATGCAGCCGAGCATGGCTCGGCTCTACAGAGAGAAAGGTAAGTTACCCTGACCGTTCTACCGGAGACGCTGCATGACGCCCCGCTACGTGCTGGCCATCGACCAGGGCACCACCAGTTCGCGCGCGATCCTGTTCGACCGCGCTGGCGACATCGTCGGCAGTGCGCAGCGCGAGTTCGCGCAGATCTTTCCGCAACCGGGCTGGGTTGAGCATGACCCACGCGAGATCCTCACCAGCGTCTATGCCACGCTGACCGAACTGCTCAGCCGTGGTCAGATCGACCCGCGCCACATCGCCGCACTGGGCATCACCAACCAGCGCGAAACCACCGTGGTCT
The DNA here is from genome assembly GCF_010608305.1 of Stenotrophomonas sp. AS012628. Classification (NCBI taxonomy): domain Bacteria; kingdom Pseudomonadati; phylum Pseudomonadota; class Gammaproteobacteria; order Lysobacterales; family Lysobacteraceae; genus Stenotrophomonas; species Stenotrophomonas sp. AS012628. The sequence goes on from NZ_VMBJ01000039.1 coordinate 40,903, forward strand.
GGGACCGTGCCACCGGCCAGCCGATCCACAATGCCATCGTCTGGCAGTCGCGGCAGAGCCACGCCATCTGCGAGCGGCTGAAGTCCGACGGGCATGAAGCGCTGATCCGCGAGCGGACCGGCCTGCTGATCGATGCCTATTTCTCTGCGACCAAGGTGCGCTGGATCCTCGACCACGTGGAAGGTGCGCAGCAGCGCGCCGAGCGTGGCGAACTGCTGTTCGGTACCATCGACAGCTGGCTGGTGTGGAACCTCAGCGGTGGCCAGGCGCATGTGACTGACTACAGCAACGCGGCGCGCACGCTGCTGTTCAACATCCACACGCTGGACTGGGATGACGACCTGCTGGCCCTGCTCGACATCCCGCGCGCGATGCTGCCGCAGGTGCGCGATTCCAGTTCGGTGTATGCGCACACCCGGCCACAGTTCTTCTTCGACCACCCGATCCCGATCGCCGGCATCGCCGGTGACCAACAGGCGGCGCTGTTCGGCCAGGCCTGCTTCCAGCCAGGCATGGTCAAGAACACTTATGGCACCGGCTGCTTCATGCTGATGCACACCGGCACGCAGGCGGTGCGTTCACGCAACGGCCTGCTGACCACCATCGCCTGGGGCCTGGATGGCCGCGTGGAATATGCGCTGGAAGGTTCGATCTTCATCGCCGGCTCGGTGGTGCAGTGGCTGCGCGACGGCCTGCGGATGATCGAGCGCGCCAGTGACAGCCAGGCGCTGGCGGCGCAGGTGCCCGACAGCGGCGGCGTCTATCTGGTTCCCGCCTTCGTCGGCCTGGGGGCGCCGTACTGGCGCAGCGATGTGCGCGGCGCGATGTTCGGCCTGACCCGCGGCACCCGCAAGGCACACTTCGTGCGCGCGGCGCTGGAAGCGATGGCCTACCAGACCCGCGACGTGCTCGATGCGATGCAGTCCGATGCCGGTATCGCGCTGACCGAACTGCGCGCCGATGGCGGCGCGATCGGCAACGACTTCCTGGCCGGCTTCCAGGCCGACATCCTTGGGGTGCCACTGCTGCGGCCGCGGCTGACCGAGACCACCGCACTGGGCGCGGCCTACCTGGCCGGGCTGGCGGTGGGGTTCTGGTCCAGCCGCGAGCAGATCGCCGCGCAGTGGGGCCTGGACCGGCGCTTCGAGCCACAGATGGACGAGGCCCGGCGTGAAAAACTGTATGCAGGATGGCAGCAGGCCGTTGCCGCCACCCTCGCCTTCCACGTCGACTGACTTTGTAGAGCCGAGCCATGCTCGGCTGCCGTTGGTGGTGCGCCGCAAAAAAGCAGAGCCGAGCATGGGCTCGGCTCTACAGGGACATTGGCGCCGGCAATCAGAACGCCGGCAGCACCGCGCCCTTGTACTTGGTCTCGATGAAGGCCTTCACCTGCGGGCTGGTCAGGGCCTTGGCCAGCTTCTGCACGCGGGCGTCGTCCTTGTTGTCCGGGCGCGCGACCAGGAAGTTCACGTACGGCGAGTCCTTGCTCTCGATCGCCAGTGCATCCTTGGTCGGGTTGAGGCCGGCGTCCAGCGCGTAGTTGGTGTTGATCAGGGCCAGGTCAACCTGGTCCAGCACGCGCGGCAGCATCGCCGAGTCCAGCTCGCGGAACTTCAGGTTCTTCGGATTGGCGGTGATGTCACGCAGGGTCGACAGCGCGTTGGTCGGATCCTTCAGCTCGATCACGCCGGCCTTGTGCAGCAGGATCAGCGCACGGCTGTTGTTGCTCGGGTCGTTCGGGATCACCACGTCGGCACCTTCGCGCAGCTCGGCCAGCGACTTGATCTTGCGCGAGTACGCACCGAACGGCTCGATGTGCACGCCGATCACCTTCACCAGATCGGTCTTGCGGTCGCGGTTGTAGGCGTCCAGGTAAGGCTCGGTCTGGAAGTAGTTGGCGTCCACCTGCTTCTGCACCAGCTGGTCGTTGGGCTGCACGTAGTCGTTGAATACGCGCACGTCCAGATCCACGCCTTCCTGCTTGAGGATCGGCTTGACCACTTCAAGGATCTCGGCATGCGGCACGGCCGTGGCGGCCACCACCAGCTTCTGCGAGGGCTCGCCGGACGTGCCGCAGGCGGTCAGGGCCAGCACAGCGGCGAGCAGGGGCAGCAACAGGGTCTTCTTCATGGGCGGGAGGGTTCTCGGGGGGAGTGTCAGGAGTTGTCGTAGTTGCTCAGGGCGAGCTCAAGCAGCGCCTTGGCCTGCTCGCGCAGCATCACCGGTTCGACGATCTCGGCATCCGAGCCGTAGTGCAGCACGTCCATCAGCAGCTCGCGCGAGACACTGTACGGCACCTTCAGTTCATAGCGGCCGTCGGCCAGGAAGCGGCCCTGCTGCTTGGAATGCCAGTGCTCGTCGGCCACCCAGCGCGCGGCCTTGGCGCTGAACAGGATGGTCGCCCAGCCCTTCGGCGCGCCGGAGAAGATGCCGTAGCTGGCCCCCAGCTGCTCGTCCAGTTCGCTGTCGGCCACGTCGCGGGCGGTGCTGTCGATCACCCGCGCCTTGTGGATGCGATCCACGGCAAAGCTGCGCAGCGCCTCGCGGTCATGGTCCCAGGCATCCAGGTACCAGTTGTCGCGGTAGTGGGTCAGGCGCTGCGGCGAAACGGTGCGCTTGGTCGGCTCGTCGGTGGAGCGGGCGCGGTACTCGAACGCCAGCTGGCGGCGCTCCAGCACCGCCGAAGCCACGCTGCGGAAGCTGCCTTCATCGAACTTGCGGCCACGGTGCGGAATTACCCGCACGCGGTCCACCGGCCAGCTGGAAACACCAGCCTGGGCTGCCAGCAGGCTCTCGATGCGCTGCTGCAGAGGTGCCAGCACCGAGGACAGCACGCCGCCGCCGGTCCGCGCCAGCAGGTGCTGCGAGGCCAGCAGGGCATGCAGTTCCTCCGAGCTCAGCCACAGGCCGGGCAGCTCGAAGCGGTCGCTCTCGTCGGCCTGGTAACGGAAGCCGGCCTCGCCGTCGCCCTCGATCGGTGCCATCAGCGCGTCGCGCAGGAAGGCCAGATCGCGGTAGACGGTGGCACGGGAGCAACCGAGCTTGTCCTGCAGGGTCGCCACCGTCACCGGATAGCGTGCGGACTTGAGCAGACGATGCAGGGCGGTGATGCGTTCGTATCGGTCCATACCCCCGATTATGTCCGAGTCGCGGGTCTTGTGTGGGACGTTTGGGCTATCGTGGTCGCCCCCACCCCTCTGGAACACCCGATGCGCCGGTTGCCTGCCCTGTCCCTGCTGGCCTGCCTGCTGCTGGCCGCCTGTGATCGCGCGCCCGCGCCGGCCAGCACCGACGCGCCCGTGCCTGCGGCGGATCCGGCGCAGGCGGTACTGGGCGCCAGCCAGCGCTTCTCGGCCCTGCGCAGCTTCCACGCCGAACTGGAGGTGCTGGGTGCACCGCAGCCGGTGCGCAGCGCCATGGACTTCGTCGCCCCCGACCGCTTCCGGGTGCAGACCCCGGCCGGTCCGCAGACGATCATCGGCGACACCATGTTCCTGCAAGCCGACGACGCGATCCGGCAGGTGCCGACCCCACCGGGCCTGCTCGAGCAATGGCGCAACCCGCTGCCGGCCGATGCCCTGCCCGCCGATCTGCAGGCCGAAGACCTGGGCAGCCAGTCGCTGGACGGGGTCGAGACGCGTCACTACCGGCTGCGTGGCGCGCAGCCCGGCGAACGCCTGGAGTACTGGGTGGACGCGCAGGGCCTGCCGCGGCAGATCGTCCGCAGCGGCAGCAGCAATGGCCGCAGCTTCCAGCTGCGCCTGCGCTATTCGCGCTTCAACGACCCGGCATTGCGCGTCGATCTGCCCTGAATAGGCGATCGCGGCAACGTCTGCTGAAGAAACCGTTTGGATCGATTCGGACCGCCATCACGCTTCCAGTATCATCACCGGCTGTCAACCGCTTCGGAGAAGCCCCGATGTCCCTGCGCGTGTCCCTGCTGATCCCCCTGCTGCTGTGCGCACCGCTCGCGTATGCGCAGGATGCCTCCGAACTGGCGGCGATGTCCTCGCCGTGGAGCGGCAGTGGCGGCGAGCTCGGCTTTGCGTCGGCACGCGGCAACAGCAGCACCGAGAGCTTCAACGGCCGCCTGCGCCTGCGCTACACCGATGGCGACTGGGTGCACAGCATGGACCTGGCCGGCCTGCGTTCCAGCTCCAAGGTGATCGAGACCCGCGACGACGGCTCCACCAGCCGCCGCAACAACACCACCGCCAACCGCTACACCGGCAGTGCCGGCAGCGCGCTGCAGCTGGGCGAGCACCGCCAGCTGACGGCCACGGTGCGTACCGAGCGCGATGACTTCGCCACCTACGACCGCCAGAGCTCGTTCGGTCTGGGTTACGGCACCCGCCTGTGGAACACCGAGCGTTTCTCGTTCGACGCACAGATCGGCCCCGGTGTGCGCCGCACCCACAGCACCGAGGACGACCGCACCCGCACCGGCATGATCGGCCGCGGCCTGTTCGACATGAAGTACTCGCTGACCGACAACACCGACCTGGTCAACACCCTGCTGGTCGAGTCCGGTTCGTACAACACCTTCGGCCAGAACGACTTCGGTGTCTCGGTGAGCATGAACGAGCACCTGGCGCTGAAGGCCGGCTGGCAGGCGCGTTACAACAGTGACGTGGCCGAGGACAAGCGCAAGACCGATACGCTGACCACGATGAACGTGGTCTACAAGTTCAAATAAGCAGAACGGGCGCCGAGGGCGCCCGTTCTCTTTCGGTAGTGCCGGCCGCTGGCCGGCAACCGCATTCAATCAGGGCAAGAGGTTGCCGGCCAGCGGCCGACACTACCTGCGATGGTTTAGACGTTCAGCAGTTCGCCGGCACCGGCGTCCAGCAGCATGTTCGCCACGCGCCGGCCCAGCACTTCCGGGGCATTGGCCGGGCCCACCGCCTCGGCACGCACCGCACGGCCATCGCTGGCGCTGCCAACCAGCCCCTGCAGGTGCAGGTCGTCGCCCTGCCACTGCGCGATGGCCGCAACCGGTACATGGCAACTGCCATGCAACGCACGGTTCATCGCCCGCTCGGCTTCCACGCAGGCACGCGTGGCCGTGTCATCAAGCGGGGCGAACAACGCCATCAGGCGCGCATCGCCGCCATCGCACTCCACTGCCACCGCGCCCTGCGCCGGGGCCGGCAGCCACTGCGGCGGTTGCAGGCGCGCGACGATGCGCCCGCCCAGGCCCAGACGCTCCAGGCCGGCCACGGCCAGCACGATGGCGTCGTAGCCGCCGTTGTCGAGCTTGGCCAGGCGGGTGTTGACGTTGCCGCGCAGGTCCAGCAGCTCCAGGTCCGGGCGCAGCGCGCGCAGCTGGGCCTGACGACGCTGCGACGAGGTACCGACCCGCGCGCCGATCGGCAGCGCGTCCAGCGAGGCGTACAGATTGGAGACGAAGCCATCGGCGGGATCGTGGCGGGTCAGCATTGCCGGCAACGCGAACGGCGCGTCCAGTTCCATCGGCACATCCTTCAGCGAATGCACGGCGCAGTCGGCCTCGCCACGCAGCATGGCCAGCTCCAGTTCCTTCAGGAACAGGCCCTTGCCACCAATCGCGGCCAGCGAACGGTCGAGCACCTCGTCACCGCGGGTGCTCATGGGCACCAGTTCCACATGCAGGCCGGGGTGGGCCTGGCGCAGGCGGTCGGCGACGTGTTCGCTCTGCCAGAGGGCGAGCGGGCTCTTGCGGGTGGCGATGCGGACGGTTTCCATCCGGTCATTATCGCGCCTCCGGCGGGGATACGGCCAACGGCGGAGCCCCTCGTGGCTTGAAGCAGCAGCTGGGCTTGGCCGGTCGGGGTGGGCTGCGCAGGGGTCGCTGCAAGTACGTCCATGTAAGCTCGGTCGCCGC
>NZ_VMBJ01000004.1:0-169576 GCF_010608305.1 Stenotrophomonas sp. AS012628
ACATACAGCGTAGGAGCCGGGAGGAACATACAAGCCATGCTCGACTCATCGCGCCGTGCGCGAACAGCAGCCGAGCATGGCTCGGCTCTACATGGGAGCCAACACCTCACGCAACGCCGCGTAATCGGCGGCCAACGGTTCGGCGTGCGCCGGCCGCTGCAACAACACATCCAATGCAGGCGGCACGGCCACGGGTTCGCCGATCAACGGTTCGACCACAGCCTCGAACTTGGCCGGATGGGCGGTAGCCACCACCGCCCAGTCACCCTTGGCACCACGCGCGCGCAGATCCTGCAGCACCTTCACCGCCGTCGCCGTGTGCGGGCAGAACAGTTCGCCGCGGCTCGCATACGCTGCGGCAATCGTGGCGCGGATGGTCACGTCGTCCACCGCGAACGCACGGAACGCAGCGCGCAGCTCGGCATCATCTCCGTGGTAAAGCCAGCGCAGGCGTTCGAAGTTGCTTGGCGCCCCTACGTCCATTGCATTGGCCACGGTGGCCACACTGGCCTGCGGCTGGTAGTCGCCGCCGCTGAAGTACGCTGGCAGTACCGCATTGGCATTGGTGGCCAGCACGATCTGTCCGATCGGCACACCCAGCGCACGCGCCAGCACCGCAGCCATTGCGTTGCCAAGGTTGCCGGTCGGCACCACCAGGTTGAGCCGGCGACGGGTTTCAGCATGATGGGTCAGTGCCGCATGCGCGTAATAACTCATCTGCGGCAGCAGGCGGCCCAGGCTGATGCTGTTGGCCGAGCTCAGCGGCACCTGTGCCTGTAGTTCGCGGTCAGCCAGCGCCTGCTTGACCATGGCCTGGCAGTCGTCGAAAGCACCGGCCACGCGCAGCGCCTGGATGTTGTCGCCGAAACAACCGAGCTGGTGCGCCTGGCGCGGTGACACGCGGCCATCCGGATACAGCACCACCACGCGCACGCCCGGCTGGCGATGGAACGCCGCCGCCACTGCAGCACCGGTATCGCCAGAGGTGGCGACAACAATGCTCAGGTCGCGGTCCTTGCCGGCCTGCAGCCGCGAAAGTGTTCCGGCCAGGAAACGCGCACCGATATCCTTGAACGCCGCCGTCGGCCCATGGAACAGCTCCAGCACATGGTCGCCGTCGCCGAGTGCACGCAGTGGCACCGGGAAGTCGAACGCCTCGCGGCAGATCGAAGGCAGCGCTGCCTCCAGAGCATCACCTGCGAAGAACGGTGCCAGCAGATCGGCGGCGGTATCGGCCAGCGTTGCGCCGGCCTGCAGCTCACGTGGCGCCGGCAGCACCTGCGGAACATACAGCCCACCATCGGGCGCCAATCCTGCAGCGATCGCCGCACTGAGGCCGACGGACGGGGACTGGCCGCGGGTCGAAACAAATTGCATGGGTTGGGTATCCAGTAAAGGGGAAGGATTCAGCACAAGCGGGCTCCCGGTGCATCCAGCGGCGACACCCAGGCATCGCTGTCGAAACCGGCGGCGGCGAATGCCGCCTGCACCGGTGCGGCAGCGGCGCGGGCCTGGTCGGCGTCCTCGAACCAGGCGAACACGCTGGGGCCCGCGCCCGAAATGCCCGCGCCCATCGCATGCGCAGACAGCGCCGCATCGCGTGCGGCCTCGAAGCCCGCAATCAGGCCGGCGCGGCGAGGCTCCACCAGCACATCACGCAGTCCTGCGCGGACCAGCGCGGCGTCGCTGCGATGGCAGCCACTGAGTACCAGCGCAAGGTTCGCACTCTGTGCCACGAATTCACCCAGCGCATAGCTGCCCTGCAGCGCCTGGCGTGCGCGGCGTGTTTCCAGTACCGCGTGCGGATGCACCAGCAGGCTGTGCCAGGTAGCCGGTACCGGAATCGGCAGCAGGCGGTCGGCCGTGCACAGTGCAAGCCCGCCCAGCAGCAATGGCCCCACGTTGTCACCGTGACGGCCACCACTGGCCACCGCCTCGCCATCCAGCGCAAATGGATACAGCGCCTCGCGCGTCAGCGGCGCATCCAGCAGTGCATTGGCGGCGACCAGCGCAGCGACGCACGACGCTGCCGAACCGCCCATGCCGGAGCCGAACGGAATGCCCTTGTCGATCTCCACCGCGAATCCGAAGTCCAGGGCCAGCCCTGCGCGAAGCGACATCAGCGCAGCACCTGCGGTGTTACCAGCCGCATCCAGTGGCAGCTCGACCGCACTGCCACGTATCGCATCGATGCGCACCACCGGTTCATCGATGCGGCGCACGCTCACGGTATCGCCAACACCGGCGATGGCATGACCAAGAATGTCGAAACCCACCGCCACGTTGGCCACCGAGGCAGGCGCGAACGCACGTGCGATCACAGGCGCGCTCCTTCGCCGGCGGCCACCCGCAGCAGGTCGGCGAACACACCGGCCGCTGTGACTTCCGGACCGGCCCCCGGCCCCTGTACCACCAACGGATTGTCGCAGTAACGGCGGGTACGGAACTGCACCACGTTGTCGGTCAGCCGCAGGTTGGCGAAGGCGTGATCGGCGGGCAGTTCCTGCAGGCCCACCGAGGCGCCGCCGGCACCCAGCTGCGCCACGTAGCGCAGCACCGCGCCACGCGCCCGCGCGTCCTGCAGGCGCTGAAGCAGGCTGGCATCGGACTCGCCCAGCCGCGCCATGAAGTCATCCACGCTGCCCTCGCGCAGTAGCGCCGGCACCAGGCTTTCCACCTGTACCTGTTCCAGGCTGAGTGCGTGGCCGGCTTCGCGGGCCAGGATCACCAGCTTGCGTGCCACGTCCACGCCGGACAGGTCATCGCGCGGGTCGGGCTCGGTGTAGCCCATCGACCGCGCCTGCGCGACCAGCGAAGAGAACGGCTGGCTGCCGTCGAAACGGTTGAACAGCCAGGCCAGCGTGCCGGAGAAGATGCCCTCGATCGCCAGCACTTCATCACCGGTATCAACCAGGTCACGCAGCGTGGTGATCACCGGCAGGCCTGCACCCACCGTAGCCTCGTAGCGGAAGCGTGCGCCACTTGCCGCCGCCGCGGCGCGGATGCGCTGGTAGCGCGGCAGCGGCCCGGCCCCGGCCTGCTTGTTCGGGGTGACCACATGGATGCCGGCCGCCAGCCAGCCCTCGTAGCGCTCGGCCACCTCGGCGCTGCCGCTGCAGTCGATCACCACCGCATGCGGCAGGTGCGCGGCCAGCAGGTGTTCGGTGAAGCGATCCAGATCGCTGCACTCGCCGGCGTCCTGCAGAGCCTCCCGCCAGTCGGCGTGCAGGCCGTCCACTTCCAACCGCATGCGCGAGCGTGAGGCCAGTGCACGCAGGCGCAGGTCGACATTGGCCTTGGCCAGCAGCTGCGGGCGGGCCGCCAGCAGCTGGTCCAGCAGTGCGGCACCGACATTGCCCGGCCCGATCACACCGACCGCGAAGGTCTGCGGCGACAGCCAGAAACCGGCATGCGCCGCGCGCAGCGCGCGGGTGGCATCGGCGCTGTCCACCGCGACCGAGATGTTGCGTTCGGACGAACCCTGTGCGATCGCCAGGATGTTCACCTGCGCACGCCCCAGTGCCTCGAACAGGCGTGCGGCCACACCCGGCTGGCCGGCCATGCCGTCACCGACCGCCGCCAGTACGCTGACGCCCTCACTGACCTGCACGCGCTGCACCTGACCCACCGACAATTCGTGCGCGAACGCGTGCAGCAGCGCCTCGCGGCCACGCGCCGCTTCAGCAGCACGCACCACGCAGCAGATCGAATGCTCCGACGAACCCTGCGAGATCATCACCACCGACACCTGTGCCTGGCGCAGGGCCGCGAACACACGCTCGGCCGTACCGGGTACACCGATCAGGCCGGTGCCTTCCAGGTTCAGCAGGGCCAGCCCGGGGCTCAGGGTCAGGCCCTTCACTGGCCCGCGCGGCGAGCGCTCGGCACTGATGCGCGTACCCGGATGCGCCGGCTGGAACGTGTTGCGGATGAAGATCGGCAGGCCCAGGCGGATCGCCGGCGACATCGTCTGCGGGTGCACCACCTTGGCGCCGAAATAAGCCAGCTCGCAGGCCTCGTCGTAGCTCAGTGACTCCAGCTGCACCGCCTCGGGCACCAGCCGCGGGTCGGCCGACAGCACGCCGTCAACATCGGTCCAGATGTGCAGTTCATCGGCGTTGAACAGCGCGGCGAAGATCGCGCCGGAGTAATCGCTGCCGTTGCGGCCGAGGGTGGTGATACGGTCATCGCGATCACGCGCGACGAATCCGGTGGCAACCAGGCGCGATTGCGGGTGCTGCAGACGCCACTTGGCCAGGCGGTCGGCACTGGCTTCCCAGTCGACATCCACGCCCAGTTCACCGTGCCCGACCACCAGCACATCACGCGCATCGAGCACCGCACACTCTTCGCCCAACGCCCGCAGGTGGGTGCCAAGCAGCTGCGCGGAGAACACTTCGCCCAGGCCCTGCACGCGGTCCAGGACCTCGCGCGGCAGTTCACCGATCACCGCCAGCGCGGCCAGCACTTCGGCCAGCTGATCAAAGCGGGCGTCGATCCATTCGACCGTCTCGCCCACCTGCTCGCCCAACAGCGCCACGGCGGCGCCGCGATGGCGCGCGCGCAGCGCATGCCAGGCTTCACGCCAGCTTTCATCACCCTTGGCCGCCAGCCGGGCCAGTTCAATCAAGGCGTCGGTGACGCCCTTCATCGCCGAGACGACAGTGACCTGCAGCGATTCGGGACGGGCCAGCAGCAGGCCGGCAACATGGCGGTAACGTTCGGCATCGGCCACCGAGGTGCCACCGAACTTGTGCACGACAATGGACGGTGCAGCCAGGTCGGCCGGGGCAACGGGATGAGCGGGGGCGTGGGAAGACATGCAGACCTCGGTAGGAGGCCCCGTCGCATGCAGGTGTCGAGTTTCCCCGCCACCTGTATGGTGCGGGGCCGTGGTTTTCGGGAGTTACACGAAGACGACGGGCCGCACCAGGGCAGTGGTGACGGTGGTGGTGGTAATGGTGGTGGTGGCGACCGGCGCAGTCGAACGGCCCGCAGTAGCGGGGGCGATCAGGCTGGCGTGGGCGGCATCAAGAACCATGACGCACAGAAAACACTGTGCGCCGGCCCGCTGTCAAGTGCTGCGATGCAAAAAACCATTGCCGCGATCATCGTTCAACATGCCGCCATTTGGTTGCATCTGAGACCAAGGCGGCATCAGCAGGCTTGACGAGCGCATTCAGCCGGCATGTTCGGCGATCGCCCGCGGTGTGCGGTGGGCATGCGCACACAGCATCACGCCGGCTACCAGGAACACGATTGCCAGCGCCTCCAGCAACGTCGGCCAGCGCTGCTGCCAGGCGAAGGCATACAGCAACGCAAACAGCGTCTCGAACACGATCATCTGGCCGGTCAGCGTCAGTGGCAGCAGGCGGCTGGCACGGTTCCAGAATGCGTTGCCAAGGATCGAGGCCACCACTGCCACACCGGCGCTGATCGCCCAGAAACCACTCCACTGTGCGGCTGTATGCCCGCCGGTGTGACCGATGAAGGCCATCGGCACCAGCAGCAAGGCCAGGCCGCCGGTCGTCACACCGGTCAGCAGCGACCAGTCGTGGCTGGACAGATCCGGTCGGCGCGCCAGCCAGCGGCTGTTGCCGATCGAGTACAGCGCCCACGAGAACAGCGCCCCAAACGCACACAGCAGGCCGATCAGGCGCTGCCGCCACGGAGTTGCCAGGTGCTCGGACATCAGTGCTTCCCAGCCAACCAGGGCCACGCCGAGCACGCACAGGCCCAGTGCCGGCAGCAGCTGCCTCAGCGGCACCGCCCCCTGCTCGCGCACGCCAACCAGGGTGACCACCACCGGAATCAGGCCGACAATCAAGGACGCCGCCGCGCCACCGGCCCACTGCACCGCCGTGGCCAGCAACAGGAAATACACGAGGTTCCCGGCCAGGCTCAGCCACAGCAGGCCGATCCATTCGGCGCGGCCCAGCCGCGGCGCCAGCCGCCTCCATCGCGGCAGCAGCAGGGCTACGGCGATCAGGCCGTAGACCAGATAGCGACCGGCCGACAGTTGCAGGGCGTTGAACGACTGCAGCACGGCGGGCGCGAGGAAAACCACGCCCCACAGTGCGCCGGCGGCAACGCCATTGGCGATGCCCAGGGCCATCGGGTTGTTGCGCATTCGGGTTCTTCGGGGGAGAGAACGGGCCGCGCAGTGTAAGCGCTGGCCGGTGGGCGCTCTTGACCGAGGCTACTGCCTTGTCACCTCTGTAGGGCCGAGCCCATGCTCGGCTGCGATTCGCCCTTGTGCAGATAAGGGCAGCCGAGCGTGGGCTCGGCTCTACAGATCAGCCGGCGCTCCTGCGCCACGCGGCCGGGGTCTGGCCACACTCGCGGCGCAGCGCACGGGTCAGTGCGCTCTGCTCGGAATAGCCTGCGGCCAGCGCGATATCGCTGATCGGCGCCGTGCTGGTGCGCAACCGATGCTTGGCCCAGCGCAACCGGCACGCACTGAGCCAGGCTTGCGGGCTGAGCCCGAACTCCTGCTGGAACAGCGCGTGCAACCGGCTCTCGCTGACCCCGACGAACGCAGCCATGCGCGCCACCGGCCACGCACGCCCGGGGTCGGCCTGCACCGCCGCACACAGGCCCTGCATGCGCGCGCCACTGCCAGCAGGTGCAAATACCTGCAGCAACTGCGGCAGCAGCGCCGGCATCGGCTGCCCTGCCTGCACCTCGGCCAGGCGCCGACGCAATGCCAGCGGCAGATGCAGCCAGCGCTGCCGGCACAGATGCTCCTGCGTGCCGTCATCGAGCACGCCCGGAGGACAGTCAACGATCACGAACCCATTGGGACCGTCAGCCATCTGGTCATGCGCTTCGCCGGCAGCAACGAAAGCTCCCTGCAGCAGGTCCAGCCGACCGCCGCGCCCCTCCATCTCGAACTGCAGCTCACCCTGCAGCGGCAGCACCCACTGCGCGTAGTCATGGCGGTCCAGGCCAGTGGCCTGCCCGTAGTGCCGCAGATGGAAGATGGCGCCCATCCGTGCAGTGTGCGCGTGTAACAACGGCCGTGCAAACCGCTGCTATAGTCGATCCGTCATCCAACGCAGGGAGTGCAGGACATGACCCATCAGCAGGTGTCCCTGGTGCTCGCCACCAGCCTCGGCCTGATGCTCGCAGCTTCGGCCTCCGCACAGGAGCGTACGCCACCGGCTCCGCACTGCATGGACGCTGTCGGCGTACAGGAAGTGGAGCAGGCTTCACCGCGCTCGATCGCACTGCGCGCCGCCTCCGGCCAGGCCTATCGGATCGACTTCAACGAAGATTGCCCCGGCGTCCGCGGTGCCACCTCGTTGAAACTGGAAGCCCCCGCCGGCTGGGCCTGCGGCCGCCCCAGCGAACGCGTCGTGGTCGACGGCCGCCGATGCGCCATCAGCGCGGTCACCCCGCTGCAGGATCGTGACTACGCCAGTGTCGCCCGCGACAGCGACCGCCTGCGCACGGCCACCCTGCCCGCCGTGACCATCCGCGAACGCAAGGAGGTACGCCGCAGCTTCGGCGGCTCACCGTCCTACTGCTTTGCCACGCGCAACGTGCGCGCCTGGTCCTCCGACCCGCAGGGCATGCTGGTGGAGACCAATCCGCACCGAAATGGTGGCCATCGCTACTACCGGGTCGAACTCGGCAGCCACTGCCGCCAGCTCGACCGCGCGCCGCAGCTGAGCTTCCACTCGGGCCTGCAGAATGGCTTGATCTGCGGCAATCCTGGCGATCGGATCATGGCTGCCGAGTTCGAGACAGACGATCTGCGCAGTGAGAGCATCGCCCCGCTGCCGCAGTACACCCGCGGCAGCTGCGCGATCCAGGCGGTCTACCCGGCCTCCAGCCAGGCGTCGAACTAACCGTCGACGCCGAGGAAGGTGAACGGTGCGCTGGGCACGAAGTGACCCAGTGCATCGCCAGCGAAGGTGTTGCGCTGGTCCGGGCCGAGATCGAGCTTGAGCACCTTGCCGCCGAAATCGACCTTGTTCAGATCGACCCAGAAGGTGTTCGGGGTCAGCGCCGATTCGAAGAAGTACAGCCGCCGCTTGTGGTCAGCCACGGTGCGCCAGCGTGTGGATGAGATGTTCGGCTCGCCCGGCGTGGTGATGCCGTACGGCACCGAGGTGTTGCGGATCACGCTGAACACACTGGCCAGCGCCACCACCGGATCCTCGGCCTTGGGAATGGCGTTGATGTAGAACGAGGCGCGCGCGAAACGGTCCGCGGAGCGATTGGTGCCGGGCAGCATCACCGTGCCGCCGATCTGCTGCCAGTAACTGTTGAGGGCCAGCTGCTGCTCGAAGATCGGCGAGTTGGTCATCACCTGATAGCGCCGGTCATGGTGGATCACCTGGCGACCGCCGATGTACTCGACGATGGCGCTGTCGCCGCTGGCATCGGACAGTGAAAGATGCAGTGTTGCCTGCCGATCCTCGCCGGGCACCTTGTCGGTGACGATGGAGTACGGCTCACGCTTCAGCGCTGCCACTGCCTCCTCCACCGTAGCGAAGTTGTCCAGCACGTACTGTGCCCACAACGAAATCGCCAGGCCCGGTTTGTTGCCACGCTGCTGTGGATACTCCGACTCGACCAGCCACAGCAGGTTGGCCACCAGGCCCTTTTCGTTCATGCCATCGGTGGTCGACACGTCGTAGCCGGTGGCCACCACCGAACCGTAGCGCGCGGTCCAGGCCAATGACTTCGGGCCGGCCTGACCGGTGCGGGCAATGCCGCGCGGCAGTATGTAGAGGTTGGTCGCCACATCGACCTTCCAGTCCATCGAGCGCGCGGTGATCACATCGCCGTTGTCGCCCAGGTACACCGCACGCGTGCAGGCCAGCGCTGGTGCTGCTGCGGCGGCCAATGCGACCGCAAGCAGTGCCTTTTCCTTCCACTTCATCCGTGCCATGTCGTTGCGCTCCTTTCCCCGTGATCCATGGATATGACCCCATGCAGGGTGACACAGCGGTGAAGCCTCAGCGGACTGCGCGATCGTGCAGCCAGAAACCTGCAAGCATCGCCGGCACGAACCACAGCGCCTCGCGCGATCCCACCGCCAGCCCGGCGATGGCAGGGCCCGGGCAATAGCCTGCCCAGCCCCAGCCGATGCCGAACAACGCCGCGCCCAGCACCAGGCGCAGATCGACACCGCGCGCAGCGGGCAATTGGAAGCGCGTTGCGCAGGACGGACGCGTGCGCCGCAGCACCCAGCGCTGGCCAACCGCGCTGACCAGCAGTGCAGAGGCCAGCACCCAGGCCAAGGTGGGATCGACATCGCCGGCGATGTCGAGGAAACCGAGGATGCGGCGCGGATCGGTCATGCCGGCCAACGCCAGGCCTGCGCCGAAAAGCGCGCCTGCCGCACCGGCGGCCACCATCGCGCGGCTCATGCCAAGCCTCCGCCGTGACGGATCAGGAACGTGGTCAGCATCGCGCAGGCCATGAACACCAGCACCGCCAGCAGCGACCGCTTTGAGCCGCGGGCCAGGCCGCAGACCCCGTGACCACTGGTGCAGCCATTGCCCAACCGCGTACCGAAGCCGACCAGCAGGCCGGCACCGACCAGCTGCCACGCCGGCAAGGCATCACGCAGCAGGGCGCGGGGCGCTTGCCCTGGCGCGGCCTGCCACCACAGCACCAACCCTGCAGCAGCCAGCAAGCCAAGCAGGAACGCCCAGCGCCAACCTCGCTCACCTGGCGAGGCACGCACACTGCCAGCAGCGATGCCACTGATGCCGGCCACCCGGCCCGTGGTTGCCAGCAGCACCACCGCCGCCGCACCGATCACCGCGCCCCCCGCCACCGCGGCCCACGGCAGGGTCATGACCTGCCTCCGCCCATTCCGTACATTCGCTTGCCTTTTGATTTAGCTTTTTCTAAATTAGCTTTTTCTAAATCCACAGGTCAACCATGGCCCGCCCCCCGCTCGACAGCGCCGCCATGGCCGAGCACGCCTCGCAGGCTGCAGCCCTGCTCAAGAGCCTTGCCCATCCTGCGCGGCTGCGCGTGCTATGCCGCCTGGTCGAAGGTGAGGCGCCGGTGCCGGAACTGCAGGCACTGACCGGACTCAGCGCATCAGCGCTGTCACAGCATCTGGCGGTGCTGCGCGAACTGGACATCGTCGCGACCCGGCGCGAAGCGCAGGCGATCCACTACCGCGTGATTGAAGGGCCCGCACTGGGCGTGCTGCAGGCGCTGCATGCCGCCTACTGCGGCGGCACCTCGCGTTGACGCTCAGCCGGCGTGCAGGACTGGCTGCACGACGTTGTCGAGCAGATCCACCGGCGTCGGCGCGGAACGATCACCCTGGAGGGCACGGGTAAAGCCCGACCAGTCGCTGGATGACAGCTGGCGCAGCAGCGCCTCTTCCACCGGCAACGCGCGCATCGACCAGTACGGAAACTGGCGCTGGCCGAGGCGGCCGCGCGCCAGCTCGATGATGTCGACATGGCTGCCGGCCTGCAGGATGCGCTCATAGACCGAATCGATACCGTCCGGCGGCCCCTCGATGTACTGCAGGAATCGCCCGCCGTCATGCAGCAGCACACCGGTCACGCCCGCCATCTTGTTGAAGCGGGCTGCATCGTCGACCAGCGCCCGCAACCGTTCAGCGGAAAGATCCGGCAGCGCCTGGCTGACATAGGCGATGGCACGCAGTGGCATGGTGCTTCCTTGACAGGATGTACACCCACGGTAGCAGTTGCGGACGAGTCCGTCTCAACACCCGCGGGCGTTTCCTGAAGAATTCAGGTTGCTGCTGCAGTCAGCCCCTCGACGCGCCTCGGCAGCAGGGCTTCGAACACCACCTGCCCGGCCTCGTTGCGCGCGGCGATACGCCCCCCATGCGCGCGCACGAACTGATCGACGATGTACAGACCCAGCCCCAGGCCCTTGCTCTGGTGGAAGCTGGCCTTGAACGGCTCGAACAACCGCGGCAGCAGCGCGTCGTCGATCCGGCCGGCGTTGCTCACACGCAACAGCACGCTGCGGGGGTCGCGCCCGTCCAACTCCACCCTCGCCTCGCTGCCGTGGGTCAGCGCATTACCGACCAGGTTGGCGGCAACCTGGCCGAGACGGTCCAGATCGCCCTGCAGCCGCGTATCACCGTGCATGTCCAGATGGATCCGGCCTGCCCCATGCGCACTGCCCGCCTCAGCCACCACCGCGCGGGTCACGTCGGCCAGGTCGCAGGCACTGGCCTGCAGGCGCAGGCCACCGCTGCGGATCCGCGAGAAGTCCAGCAACTGCTCGACCATGCGTGCCATGCGCAGGGTGCTGGCCTCCAGGTACTGCAGCGTCTGCTGCGCGCCAGTGTTGTCTTCGGGAAGATCCAGCGCCAGCTTGTCGGCACACAGCAGGATGGCCGACAGCGGCGTGCGCAGGTCGTGGGTCAGTACCGCGGCCATCGTTTCGTTGAGCTTGAGCGCGCGTTCCAGCGCCTCGTTGCGCGCCTTCAGCAGCTGCCGCTGCTGGTACAGCTCGATGAAGACATTGACCTTGCTCAGGATCACCTGTGGCGCCACCGGCTTGTGCAGGAAATCGACCGCGCCGCTCTCGTAGCCCTTGAACACGCGCAGGGGATCATCCGGGGAGGCGGTCAGGAAGATGATCGGCACGTCGCGGCTGCGATGCGAACCGCGCATCAGTTCGGCCAGGGTGAAGCCATCGATCTCCGGCATGTGCACGTCAAGCAGGGCCAATGCCACCTCGTGCTCGAGCAGCAACTCCAGCGCCTGCGCACCCGAGCCGGCCAGCAGCAGGTTGACCCCTTCTCGCTGCAGCAGGGCCTGCATGGCTACCAGGTTCTGCGGCACGTCATCGACGATCAGCAGGTTGACCGGGGTCTGCGGCTGCGCAGGGTCCGGTGGCAACAGGTTCATGCAAACAACTCCTTCAGGCGGCGACACATCAGTTCAAGGGGCAGCACGGCATCGGCGCCGGCATGCTGCAGGGCGGAAGCCGGCATCATCGACGCCTCGGCCTCCTCGGGACATTGCAGCCAGGCACGGCCACCGGCGGCGCGCACCGCAGCCACGCCTTCACTGCCATCGCTGCTGGCACCGGTCAGCAGCAGGGCCAATACCTGCCCGCCGAACACTGCAGCAGCGGAGTCGAACAGTGGATCGATGGCCGGACGGGAAAACAGCACCGGCGCATCCACCGACAACGCCACCGATCCCTCGTCCTCCACCAGCAGGTGGTAATCCGGCGGCGCGAACGTCACCGTGCCCGGCTGCAACGGCTGCTTGTCTTCGGCTTCGCGCACCGGCAACGCGCAGTACGGCGCCAGCACCTCGGCGATGCGGCTGGCACGGTCACGCGGCAGGTGCAGCACGGCCAGTACCGGTACCGGCAGCGTACCCGGCAGTGCACCAAGTACCGCCTGCAGGGCGGCCACGCCACCGGCGGACGCGCCGATCACCAGCACGGCTGGACGCGCCGGCAACGCCATCAGGCCACCTTCCGGTACAGGCGATGCTCGCGCGAACAGACATCGAAGGCGTCATGGTGGCACCCAAACTGCAGCGACTCCTTGCTGCCCAGGCCAAGGAAGCCACGGTGCACCAGCGCTTCGCGGAACAGGCCGACGGCCCGGTCCTGCAGATCGCGGTTGAAATAGATCAGCACGTTGCGGCACGACACCAGGTGCACTTCGGAGAACACGGTATCGGTAGCCAGGCTGTGGTCGGCGAACACCACGTTGCGACGCAGCTGGCGGTCGAACACCGCACCATCGTAGGCGGTGGCGTAGTAGTCGGACAGCGACGCCGTGCCGCCGGCGGCCAGGTAGTTGCGGCTGAACTGGGCCATCCGGTCGATGCCATAGGCGCCCGCCTCGGCGGTGGCCAGCGCGGCCGGATTGATGTCGGTGGCATAGACGATGCTGCGATCAAGCAGGCCCTCTTCGTGCAGCAGGATCGCCAGCGACCACACTTCCTCGCCGGTGCTGCAACCGGCCACCCACAACTTCACCGAGGGATAGGTGCGCAGTACCGGCACCACCTGCTCGCGCAGCTCACGGAAGTACGCAGGGTCACGGAACATCTCCGAGACCTGCACGGTGAAGAACTGCATGGCCTGGGCGAACAGTTCCGGCTCGTGCAGCAGCCGGTACTGCAGGTCGACCAGCCGTTCGCACTCGTAGCGCTGCATCGCCTGGCGCATGCGCCGGCGCAGCGATGACACCGCATAGCTGCGGAAATCGTAGTGGTAACGCTGGTACAGCGCCTCCAGCAGGACCTTCAGTTCCAGGTCGAACAGGGCCTGTTCGTTCATTGCCGCGAGCACCAGACCCGGCACAGCGAGACCAGCTTGTCGACGTCGATGGGCTTGGCGATATAGTCGTTGGCACCGGCCTGCAGGCAGCGCTCACGGTCATCGGGCATCGCCTTGGCGGTCAGCGCGATGATCGGCAGGTCCTGCAGGTGACGCTGCGCGCGGATCTCGCGCATCGCGGCCAGGCCATCCTTCTCCGGCATCATGATGTCCATCAGCACCAGGTCGACGTCGCGCTCGGCCAGGCGATCCACCGCTTCCTGGCCGTTGCGCGCGATCTCCAGCGTCACGCCCAGCGGCTCGAGCACGCTGGACAGCGCGAAGATGTTGCGCACGTCATCCTCGGCCAGCAGCACGGTGCGTCCATCGAGCACGGTGTCACGGCGGCGTGCCTCGCGCAGCAGGCGCTGCTGGTCGGTCGGCAGGCTGGCCTCCACGCTGTGCAGGAACAGGGTCACTTCATCCAGCAGGCGCTCGGGCGAGCGCGCGCCCTTGATGATGATGCTCTTGGAGTAGCGGCGCAGGCGCTGCTCTTCCTCGCGGTTGAGCGCACGGCCGGTGTAGACGATCACTGGCGGGAAGCCGACATCATCGTTGCCGGCCATGTGCTCGAGCAGGTCGTAACCACTGCCGTCGGGCAGCGACAGGTCCATCACCATGCAGTCGAACGTGACCGTGCTCAGCTGCTCCAGCGCACCGGCCAGAGTGCCCACCGCGACAATCTGCAGCTGATCACGGCCCAGCAGCAGTTCCAGGTTGTGGCGCAGCTCACTGTCGTCCTCGACGATCAGCAGACGCCGCACGTCGCGCTGGCTGGTCTGCTCCAGCTGCTCGATGGCCGACACCAGACGCTCGCGCGTGGTCGGCTTGATCGCGAAACCAATCGCGCCCAGCTCGCGCGCCACCTGGCTGCGGTCCATCGCCGAGACCACGTGCACCGGGATATGCCGGGTATCGGGGTTGCGCTTCAGGCGCTCCAGTACGCTCAGGCCGGACACGTCCGGCAGGCCGATATCGAGCAGGATGCCGTTCGGGCGCAGTTCGCTGGCCAGGGTCAGCGCCTCTTCGGCGGTCCCGGCCACCACGCAGTCAAAGTCCAGTTCATGGGCCAGGGCCACCAGTGCTTCGGCGAACGTGGCGTCGTCCTCAACGGCCAGGATCAAGCGGCCAGCGCGTTGGCGACGACCGCGGTCATCGGCCACGCTGGGCACCGTCGTGGTCGGCGCCACCGCGGCCGCTGCAGGTACCGGCATCGCCGGCACAGCGGCCGTGGCGGGCGCCGCCACGGGCGCCGCAGAGATGTCAGTGGCGTTCGATGCGGGCGCACCCTGCAACGGCAGTTCCAGGATGAAGCAGCTGCCGCGGCCCGGTTCACTGTCGACCTGGATGCTGCCGCCCATGCGCTCGGCCAGATCGCGCGAGATCGACAGCCCCAGGCCGGTACCACCGTAGCGGCGGCGGGTGCTGCCATCGGCCTGGCGGAACGCCTCGAAGATGACCTGCAACTGCTCGCGGGCAATGCCGATACCGCTGTCGCAGACCTCGAACCGGATGCGGCCCTGGCCGCCCGCACGCACGTGCAGGCTGACCTTTCCATGCTCGGTGAACTTCACCGCATTGGCCAGCAGGTTCTTCAGGATCTGCTGCAGGCGCTGGCTGTCGACCACCAGCTGGCTCGGCGCCAGCGCATCGGCCTCGATCTGCAGGGCCAGGCCCTTCTGCCGCGCCATCGGCTCGAAGGTCTCGCGCAGGCGCTGCAGCACGCTGTCCGTCACCACCACTTCATCGGCCAGCTCGACGTGGCCGGCCTCGATGCGCGACAGGTCCAGGATGTCATTGATCAGCGCCAGCAGGTCGTTGTTGGACGACAGGATCGCGCGCGCATACTTCACCTGTTCTTCGGTGAGCGTGCCGTCCTTGTTGTCGGCCAGCAGCTTGGCCAGGATCAGCGAGCTGTTCAGCGGCGTACGCAGTTCATGCGACATGTTGGCAAGGAACTCGGACTTGTAGCGCGAGGTGGCGGCCAGTTCGTTGCTGTTGCGCACCAGCTGGCTCTGCGCGACCAGCAGCGCCTGCTTCTGCGCCTCCAGCTCGTGGGTGCGCTCTTCCAGCTGGACGTTGCTCTGTTCCAGCTCGGCCTGCTGTTCTTCCAGATGGCTCTGCGACTGCAGCAGGCTGCGGCTCTGCTCTTCCAGTTCCTCATTGGCCACGCGCAGCTCTTCCTGCTGGGCCTGCAGCTCCTCGCCCTGGCGCTGGGATTCCTCCAGCAGCACCACCAACTGTGCACGCAGCAGTGATGCGCGCAGCGCCATGCCGATGGTCTCTGCACAGCGCTCCAGCAGCTCGACATCGAGTCGATCCTGTTCGCCGGCGCGGGTGCGTCCCAGTTCAACGATGCCCACGACCGCACCATCGCTGCTGATCGGCGCCAGGATGCGCTCGCGCACCGGCAAGCGCCCCAGGCTGGTCTGCAGCTCAAGCACCGAATCGTCACCCCCGTGCAGGTGGCGGATGCGTTCGTCCCGCGCCACCTGCCCGGCCACGCCCTCCTGCAATGCCAGCGACGCCGGCATGCCGGACGGCAATGCCAGGCCACCGGTCAGCTGCAGTCGCCCCCCTTCCAGGCGGTAGACGGCGGCGACATCCGCACGCAGTTGGGCCCCCAGGCTGGTTGCCGCGGCCTCGGCGATCTGCTCCGGACCCAGGTCACCGCGCAGGCTCATCGCCACCGCGTTCTCGGCTTCCTGCAGCCACAGCGCCCGCATCGCTTCGCGCCGCGCCTGGATGGCGCGGGAGACGATCAACGCGATCATCAGGAACGCACAGCCGCCGATGCTTCGGTTGACCAGCGAGAACGCCGAGTTGGAGCTGGCCGGAGCGACGTTGTAGCCAATGATCAACAGGACGCAGGCGACGACGGCCACGATGAACGGCGCGCGCGCACTGCGCTGGAACAGCGTGACGCCAACAGCGAGGAAGTACGCCAGCCAGACGGCATAGCCCAGTGGAACCACCAGTTCCAGGGCGATGGTCGCCCCCAGCAGCACGGCGGAGGTCATCCAGATCCAGCGGTCACGCGTGGTCGCACCAGGACGCATGCAGGTCGGTTCCAGGAAATAAAGGTGGGAGATGGTACCCCGTGTCGTATTCAGCCGCACAGTACGAATGGCACGTGCCATGCCTCCACACACTCTTCACACTGCACTGCCTAGCTTCACGTCCCTCCCAGGGGTAATGCTCATTTCCACGTGGACGCTGCCGCCTCTACGACGTCCGTGCTGACGGACCCTTCACGCCAACTGCGACTGCTGATCGACAGCGTGCGCGACCATGCGCTGTACCTGCTTGATTCTGATGGCATGGTCTGCAGCTGGAACCCGGGCGCGGAGCGCATCAAGGGCTATTCAGCCGATGAAGTGGTAGGCACGCACTTTGGCCGTTTCTATCTGGCTGCCGATCGCGAGGCGGGGGAACCGCAGCGCCTGCTCCGCCATGCAGCTCAACATGGCCACGTTGCCAGTGAAGGGTGGCGGGTACGTCGCGATGGCTCCTCGTTCCGTGCCAGCGTGGTCATCGAGCCGGTCGTCGAGGCAGGCGAGCTGCTCGGCTTCGTCAAGATCACCCGCGACATCACCGAGCAGTGGCAGGCACAACGACTGCTGCGCGACGCCCAGCGTGCGCTGCGCAACACCCAGCAGTTCGAAACCGTCGGCCGCCTCAGCCGCGGCCTTTCGCACGAATTCAACAACCTGCTGACCACCATCGGCAACGCGCTGGACCTGCTCTCACTGCGTGTAAGCGGTGACGATGCGCGTGCCGCCGAGCTGCTGGATGCTGCACAGGCAGCCACCGACCGCGGCGCGCTGTTGACCCGCCAGTTGCTGGCGTTCAGCACCGGCCAGACCCTGATCCGCGAGCCACTGGACATCAATGCCCTGGTACTGCAATGGCTGCCGGACCTGCAGCGCGCCTGTCCGCCTGCGGTGCTGCTGGAGTTACGGCTCACACCCGGCCTGCCCTTGGTGAACACCGATGCGATGCAGTTGCAGGCTGCGCTGGCCAACCTGGTGGCCAATGCCGCCGATGCCACCCTCGAAGGCGGCCGCATCCTGATCGGCACCGCATTGGAGCATCGGCTCGACCCGGATGCGGACTCCACGCTGCAACGGGGCTATGTCACGCTCAGCGTCTGCGATGATGGCCACGGAATGGCGGCCGACATCGCCGAACGGGCCACCGAGCCCTTCTTCACCACCAAGGACATCGGCAAGGGCAGCGGCCTGGGCCTGAGCCAGGTGTTCGGATTCACTACCCAGAGCGGCGGCTTCGTCGACGTGTCCACCACGCCCGGTGTCGGCACCACGGTCAGCCTGCTGCTCCCCGCAATGGAGGACACTGCCGATGACCGATGACCCGATCCGCGTATTGATGGTGGAAGACCAGACCGATCTGCGTGAAATGATCGGCCTGGCCCTGCGCGACCTCGGCATCGACGTGGCCACGACCGCCGACGCGCATGAGGCCGCCGCCCTGCTGAAGGGCGAAGCACGTTTCGACGTGGTGTTCAGCGACGTCAGCATGCCCAACGGCATGTCCGGCATCGAGCTGAGCGAGCATGTGGCGCGCGAGCAACCGCAGGCTCGGATGATCCTGTCGTCCGGTTATGCGCGCTCGCAGCTGCCGCCGCTGCCGGAACAGGTGGAGTTCCTGCCCAAGCCGTATCGGCTGCGCCAGCTGGTGCAGCTGCTGAAGCAGGCGTAAGCCACGGCGCCCCGGCCGCAAGCCCCTGCGGTCAATCCTTCATCGCCCCCCGCTGGAACGACGCGAGCAGCGTGGAGGCCGCCGCGGCCGGCGCCAGCCGACCACGTGCGAGTGACCAGGTGATGCCGTAGAAACACGTCCAGTAGAAGTCCGCGAGCCACACTGCGGTGAAACCGACGTTGAACTCTCCGGCCGCCTGACCACGCAGGAAAAAGGCCTCGAAGCGCTCGCCGATCGGCGCCCAGCGCTCCGGCAGCAGATGCAGGTCGCCTTGGCGCTGCTGCTCTTCCATCATCCGCGCGAACAGCAGCGTCACCAGTTCCCAGTCCGCCAGCAGCGTGGCGGTGACCTGCTCCAGCACGTGGCGTGCATCACCGCCCTCGTCGAACCAGACCGCCGCCGCTTCCAGACGCTCGAAGCCTGCGGCGAACAGTGCTTCGTCTATCGCTTCACGTGTTGGTGCAAACCGATACAGCGTGGCCCGGCTGATGCCTGCCCCCTGCGCCAGTTCGCTGAGCGTGCAGCGCGGATGGCTGACCAGGGTGGCTGCCAGGGCGTGGTGCAGGTCGCGGCGGGTGCGTGCTGCGGCAGGTCGCATGAAAGCGCTGAGGTGTGGGTTCACCCTCACGCTAGCATGAATCATCAATTAATAAACTGAATCACGGATGATTCATCCGAATCACCAATGCGCTAAAACGGGTGTGCGTCCGGTGCACCCGGGTCGGTGCGCGACAGGGAACGCGTCACAGGCATCGAAGGAGACAACGCCATGCTGCATCCACTACGCGATATCGCTGTACTGTTCGACGCCAGCGACACCGGGAACCGCGTTCTCAACATCGCCGCCGATCTGGCGCAGGCGCAGCAGGCGCATCTGGTCGCAGTCTCCACCGCCCAGCATCCCACCGACATCGCCAACGGCTTCGCGCGCGGCGCCGGCATCGCCGCCGCGCTCGACCATGAGGCGCGCGCGGATGCCGCCTGCACCGCACAGCTGATGCAGAACCTGCGAGCCGTGTCCGAGCCGCTGCAGATCAGCACCGAACTGCGCATCGTCTCGGACTATCTGGGCGGCGCCGACCTGGCCCTGCAGTCGCTGTACTGCGACCTGATCATCGCCGGCTATCCGCGTACTCCCGGCGCCCCTTCTGGCTGGCACCCGCTGGGCACCCTGCGCCAGACCGGCGTGCCGATGCTGCTGGTGCCGCCGCACTGGCAGGGCGATCAGGTCGGCCATCGCATTGTGGTGGCCTGGAATGCCAGCAAGCAGGCACGTCGCGCGGTGGCCGATGCGCTGCCCCTGCTCGCGCGTGCACAAGCGGTGCACCTGCTGATGGTCGACACGCCCAAGGCCGAGGCCACACCCGGCGCAGAGATGGCCCAGCATCTATCGCGGCATGGCGTTGAGGTGGAGATCCAGACGATCAGTTCGAGCCAGGGCGGCGTTGCCGCAACCATCCGCCAGCACGTACTCGATGCCGACGCAGACCTGCTGGTGCTGGGCCCTTACAGCCGCAGCCGGGTGGTCGAGCGCGTGCTCGGCGGAGTCACCGAGGATCTGCTCGCCGAAGTACCGGCGCCGCTGTTCGTATCACATTAGTGCCACCCTGCCCCGCCCGGCGGTAGCCAGTCAGCGATTGACCGGTATGCCGCCGGAAGTAGCGACACAGGTAGGACGCATCCTCGAAACACAGGCGCTCGGCGATGCGACCGATCGGCAATTCGCTGTAGGTGAGCAGTGCCTTGATCTCCAGCACCACCTGACGGTCGATCAATGCCTTCGGCGTCTCGTCGAAGCACTCGCGGGTCAGCTGCGAAAGATAGAACGGGGTGATGCACAGCGCCTCGGCGTAGGACTGCACGTCACGTTGGCGCGTGCTGCGCTGCCCGACCAGCTCCCAGAAGCTCCAGGCCAGGCGCTCGCGTCGGCTGACCTGCGCGGGCGCCCGCTTCTGCTTCGGCAGCAACGTGGCCATCTTCAGGAAGAAACTCTGCAGGAGATTGCGCAGCATCACGTGGCGATGCCGTCCACCGTTGTGCTGCGCGTCCATCATCAGCTGCAACCATCCCTGCAGCAACGGCACATCCAACGGTGACGGCCGGCAGTGCGGCTGTTCGTGCAGGAACTGGAACAGCGCATTGGGCAACACATAGGCCACCTCCGATGCCAGCGCTTTGGGCATCAGGCAGACCATCGCCAGGAAGCCGCGCGAGCGATGCCGCAGCAGCGCCAGCGTGTCCTCTGCCAGCACCAGCACATCATGACGCTGCACCGCTACTTCGCGGAAATTCAGTGCAAAGCGCGCGCACCCCGAGACGCATACCAGTACCACCAGATAGGCGTGACCGAACGACAACGGGACGCCCTGTCCTTCGGCCAGCGTACTGACCTCCAGCCGCATGGATTCGTCCTGGTCCAGAAGCTGGGGTACGCGGTCCATGGGCCGATCCGGCGGTATTCCGGGCCCCAGCATACCCGGGCTCGACCATCAGTTGTGAAAAGTACCGAAACCATCAAGGTCCCGTTCTGGGCCGGTCGCGCCTGGCGACCTAGCCTGTGCACTCTCTTTGTCTCCTTGGAATCGACATGCAGCTGCACACCGAACGCTTGATCCTTCGCCCCTGGCGAGACACCGACGCCGCCGATCTGTACGAGTACGCCCGCGACCCGCGCGTGGGTCCGATCGCCGGTTGGCCGGTGCACACCAGTGTCGAGGAAAGTACCGAAATCATCCGCACCGTCTTCAACCAGCCAGAGGTCTACGCTCTGCAGAACCGCGAAGACGGCCGCGCCATCGGCTGTGTCGGCATCCTGATCGGCGCTGACAGCAACTTCGAGATCAGCGACCGCGAAGGCGAGATCGCCTACTGGATCGGCGTACCGTACTGGGGTCGCGGGCTGGTCCCCGAAGCGGTGCGCGAAGTGATGCGGCATGCATTCCTGCAGCTGGAGCTGGAAGCGCTGTGGTGCGGCTACTTCGCTGACAACCTCCAATCACTCACCGCGCAGCGCAAATGCGGTTTCCAGCATCACCATACCGAAGTGAACAAGTTCAACAGCTTCCTTGGTGACTACCGTACCGAGCACATCAGCCGCATCACCCGGGAGCAATGGTGTGCCCTGCAGGCCGCCACACCGGCTTGAACAGGATTCAGCCCGACGTGCGCTGCATGAACAGAAGTTCCGGCGTTGAGGACGCTTCAACCTGCTGGAAACCGAGATCGCGATAGAGGGCTGCGGCGGCCGCGTTGTCACGATAGACGCGCAGGGTGAGGTGTTGGATACCGCTTTCGCGCAGCGCCTGTGCACTCAAGGACTGAACGAGCAGCCGGCCAAGGCCGCGCCCGCGTGCCAGTGGGGAAACAATGATGCGGCCCAGGTGCGCGGTGCCGGCGCCGGTCATCCAGTACTGGCCGAAGCCTACACAAACACCCTGCTCGTCCAGCAGCGCCCAGCCCGGGCGCACCTCGAGCTCAAGCACCTGCGCGAACCGCTGCGGCGGTAGTGGAAACGGCACACCCGGGCCTGCCCAGCGCTGGGTGGCCCCGGCGGATTCGGGCCAGCTGGCGACGGTGGCGTAGTTCGAAGGCTGGACGGGGCGAAGGTTGGGTTCCATGACATTCATGGTGCGCCATTTGCACCGGATAGACACGCTGCATGGCCGCACTTGAGTTTTGTCATAGGACAATAAACAATTCCAGACGTCCAGTCGTCACGCCCCAGGCGCGGTGGCACCCAACCCATCCCAGTTCCGGGAGATCCCATGTTCAATGGCCTCAGCGCGTTTCCCCTGACCCCGCTCTCTGAAGCCGGCATCGACTTTCGGGTATTTGCGCACCTGATCGAGCGCCTGGCTGATTCTGGTGTTGATTCAATGGGCGTCCTGGGCTCTACGGGCAGCTACGCCTATCTTGAAAAGCCCGAGCGCAAGCGGGTGCTGCGCGAAGCACTCGCGCATGCCGGGGGCGTACCGGTGATCGCCGGCATCGGTGCACTGCGTACCCGCGACGTGCTGGCACTGGCGCTGGATGCGGAGGATGCGGGTGCTGCTGGCCTGCTGCTGGCCCCCGTGTCCTACCAGCCCCTGAAGGATCATGAGGTGCAAGCGCTGTTCGAAACCGTATGCGCTGCGGTGCGCACACCGATCTGCGTCTATGACAATCCCGGCGCCACGCATTTCCGCTTCACCGATGCGCTGCATGGCCGGATCGCCGCACTGCCCAACATCGCCTCGATCAAGATCCCGCGCCTTGCTGATGATCCGGCCGAGGCGGCCGCGCGCGTTGCGGCACTCCGTGCGTGCGTTCCTGCGCATGTGACGCTGGGCGTCAGTGGTGACGCCTCGGCGGTGCGTGGACTGCTGGCGGGGTGCGATGGCTGGTATTCGGTGACAGCAGGGTTGTTCCCTGAGGTTGCGCTGCAGATCGTGCGGGCCGTGGGAAACGGCGATGCCGGGGGCGCCATGGCCCTCTCGGCACGACTGGCGCCGCTGTGGTCGTTGTATGACCGGTTTGGCGGGATTCGCGTCATGGCCTGCGCGGCGGCCCTGCTGGGGCTGTGCGGCCAGAACTGCCTGCCGCTGCCGTTGCAGGGGCTGCGGGGCGGTGAGCGCGAGGAGGTGGCAGCGGTGCTGGGGGGGCTGGGGTTGTTGTAGAAGCCCGGCGAGCGGTTGCCGTGCAGGTGGCGGGTGGTGACCCCGGCCCGATTCGAACGGGCGACCTTCCCCTTAGGAGGGGGATTTCGTCGCCCGATCAATCAAAGACTTACAAAGTGCATGGGACCGGCGTGGGCCCATTTCCGCTCAAACACCCCGTCGCAGCTGCTGCAGCCCTGCACTCACCCACGCCTCGCGGGCGTCCTTCGGTCGGGGCTTGGCTGTCGGCGGCTTGGGCGGCTCCAGTGCTTCCTTGACCCGCGCGGTAGCGGCGGCCGTTGCCTCGGCGAGGCGCCGAGCCTGTTGCTGCTGCTCTAGGGTTGGCGGCAGGCCGGGCAGTGGCTCCAGCGGTTCACTCGACGTGGTGTCCAGCAGCCGGGCCACAGCCGCGCGCAGGCGCATCTCTGGGTAGAGCCTAGCCGCGCACCAACGTTCGGCGTAGCGCTTGCCCTGGGCGATGCTGGCGGCCCGGACGTCCTTGGTATCCCACATCTTCCAAGCGTTCACGCGGACGCGCACGCTGCCACCACAGGCCGGCGAGACGTTGACGATCTGCCTGCCGTTCCACCACAGCACCCATGTGTCGCCCAACTGGACCCAGCCGGCGGGCATCGGGGCGGTGCGGAAACTTTGGTAGCCGTGCGAAGGAAGCATGGCCGGAAGAATACGACCGGCCGTCTCAGCCACTGCGATCCAACCAATTGACATTCTTAGCCGCTCAGACTTCCCTGCAGGGTGGCTCTTGCACTACGGCGTAGGGCTTCACCTACAGCCGTGTTGGCGGTTTTCCGATTGCATCCCCGTCTTGCTGTTGCGACCTTGCGCGAGCAGTGCAGCACTACCCTACTCATGGAGAGATGGAAGTGAACTCAACGCAAAACGATTGCAGGCCTGCCCGCTCCCCCCAGCGCCGCCTGATGCTGCGCATGTCACTCGCATTGCTATCGGTAAGCTTCGCCCAGAGCGCATTCGCCGGTCAGTGGGTCCCAACGGGCCGCCTGCTATGGGTGGATTCGGAAACTATCCAGCCTTATCCAGTGGCGTATACCAACTTTTGCCAGGGAGGCGTGGACGGGCCGAGCGGAGTTTATTTGTACGGCGACTGGGGTTCGGAAGGGCTTGGCTCGTGCCCGACGGACGCATACACCGGTTTTGACAACATGAAGTACGGTGGCGGCACCTGTAGGCCAGATCCTCAAGGCGTTGGCGGCGGCTATTCCTGCCAGGAGTATCACCACGTTTTCGCAGGTCAGAAGTACCAGGGTCCGATACCGGCGACCTGTAGTACACCGGGACTTTACGGGGTCACCAACTACTACCGTGCAGAGCTTGTGTACTTCGGCTCTGGCGATAATCCCAACGACTATTACGACAGGTTCTTCGAAAGCTCTACGGAGTACGTTTGCCAGTAGTCGGCATCCAAACACCAAGCTCTCAGGCGATGTGCCTTAAGAGCTATTGATCCCCATCTGACTACTACAAGCAGGATCGTCCCCGCGCGAGCGGGGACACTACTTCATATCGTTCCAAGGTCCTTCACGACGGCCTGTGCTCTTTGAAGGAATCCGATCAGCAGGCGCCCTCCGGCGACTTGCCGGCCCATCGGCTCATTGAGGTAGCCCGCTTGGAGCCGCCCGGCGCCCATCAGGTCGGCCTACAGCATGCTTGGGTGCCACGCCCTTGAGTGGATCACCTTGTGACGCGAACTGACCGCCGATCGGCTGCACAGACGTAGCCTGCCGGCTGTCGCTCTTGGCGTAGGCCGTGGCCATCATCCTGCCGCTTCTGGGCGACCAACCGCCCAAGACAATCCCGGCCTCGAAATGCACCGCGGCTATCTCAAGGCAATGGAGTACGCACTTCGCTTGTGTGTACTGACTCACCCTGAGCCTGAGAACCTATCTGTTGCATGGAATCAGCTCCTCCCCAGCATCGCGGCTAAGCACAAGGATAGTGGCGGCGATCTCTTCGCCGCTGCCTTCCAGCAATCTCTAACAGTTCTGACTGAGCAAATCGGCGCAGTCCAAGGAAGCTAGACCACTATGTAAAACCGGCGCGGCACTGCTCACGCGCCCTCGGGTTGAGCTGCCTGCGGCCCTGGATTCGGCAAGGTCAGGATGCCCGTCTTGCTCAGCTAGCTCAATCGGGCAATTCCGCGCTGAAGCCTGGCCACTCCCCTACGCCGGCCGCTTGTAACAGCAGCGGGGCCACTCTACACCCTCGCAGAGCTTCATCTATTTGCAACAAACGCAATGGCCCACCATTTCATCTAGTCCGGTCATTGCTGTTACCCTCACTCGCGGGGGATCCATCAGCAAAGGAGATGCATGATGTCTGTTACTCAAGGCAATAAGCTTGCTTTTATAGCTGCAGGGCTAGCGCTTTCTTTGGCGCTTACCACCAATGCAAGCTCTCAATCAACGCAGCCCATAAAGGAACAACCACTTCGATCCATTGATCAAAGCACGGCGATTCTCGTCCAACTTGAACCTGAGCTACAGCGCTTCGTTGATAAACAGAAAAGACTGCCCGGACAGGAGTCGAAGGTAATAGTTAGAATTTCTCCTGATCAATCTACCGGAATAGTCTGGATAGACCTTGATTCGGGCTATCTACCCAAAGGCGCCACGGAGCTCAACGAAGATCTAAGCGAAAAGATTGGCGAAATCAAGATGGAGCTCTACAACTATCTATCTGGTGTCGTTGCCTTCAAATTTATTAGCTTGAGAATTGGCGGCAGGACACTCAGTGAGATATTCCCACCTGAGTACGTCAAAGAGAGGAAAAACCAACGTAGTACTCGCGCTGCGGCACCCCCTGTGCCGGGACTGGTTCTCATCAATCCAGGCCACGGAAAATACTTCCACCATGGCGATAACGTTTGGAAGTACCAGCGCCCAACCGCCTATGCAGGCACCACCAACGTCCATGAGGACGACATCACGCCGCTGTATGCGTCGATGTTGGATACATACCTGACCTCACGCAGCCGCATGCACGTCACTGACGTCCGCCATACCCGTGACATCCTGATGCCATACATCGAAGCGGAGAGCAATCTTCCGTGGAAAGACCTAGCCGCCCGTTACTACATCAAATCGCTACTACCCAATGAAGGCCCCACGATCTGGAACCTCTACCCAAATGGGAAACCCGATCGGGGGAATCTTCGGGAATACGACGACGATTTGATGGCCCGCGCCAAGTATGCCAACCACATCAATGCCGAGACCTTCATCTCTCTGCATACCAATGGCGCCGGCCCAACCGCCCGCGGCACCCTCGTCATGACAAAAGCGGATGATCCGCAATCCGTGCAACTCTCCAAGAACATCCTCTGCTACATGAAGGAGCAGATCAATGCAGTGGAGAAATATGCCGATTTCAGCATCCGACCTGACCTCGTAGATGGCAGTGAGAAGGCCGAAGTCCGAGAGGCGGAAATGCCGACAGCACTAATCGAGATAGCCTTTCATACCAACACCGAAGACGCCGCAGCACTTCAGGACACGGAATTCCGCGAGGCGGCTATGAAAGGCGTGGAGAAGGGCTATCGCACCTTCAAGGCAGGCGAGACTGACTGCCGACCGCTGACCATCACCAATGCTCCTCCGGTGACCGGGCCACATCGTACCGACATCCCGTACACGGTGCAGTTTTCCGGCTCTCCAACCTACCCGATGTACTTGCGCACCAAGATCGTCACCTGCCCGGCGGGCTACAGTTGCTCGCAGATTTCAGAGCAGTACATCTTCCCCAGTAGCACACCCGGCACGCTGCAAGCAAAGGCCAGATGCACCGTGGCACGCCCCGTACCCGGCAGTGTCATTGTAGTAGATCGCTACTTGGAAGACGGCGACGGGGTAAGGAGTCCTCTCGTGCGCAGTTCTATCACCTGCACCTAGCGCGGAGTCGCTTCAGAGAAGCATCACCTATTGAATCAATTCAGCGGCCTTGTCCAAGGCCGCTTTTCTTTACTAGTTCAATGCCTCCCAATGCAGATTCGACTAAGCCTCGCGAATCTGGACGGCGCAGCACATGGGCAGCATCTGGGCGCAACTGCCGTTGGGTCTGCGTGATGGAAGGCTTACTGCGTCAGCCGAGTAGTGAACACCCCCCGGAACAACAGTGGGGAATGGCTTTTGCCTATAGGCTGAGCCGCCTAGCCACAAGCCAGGCGGCCACTCAATCACATGAAGACGTAGCCTTGCGGCCCGTCGTTGTGGGCGCCCGAGATTCCTTCGCAGCCGATATCGCGGGTGTCGAAATGACGCAGCTTTCCCTTCCAGGCATAAGCGCATCGATACAGTGGCGCGGTGCCTGGCAACTGGACCGTCGAAAGGTAGCCGATAATCCCTCGATAGGGAGGAATTACTTGTCCCTCGCAGTTCATGTCAGTTGAGGTGAAATCGTCATACGGCGTGTGGCTCAAACACGCCCTGATCGCATGACCACCCTCAAAAGGAGTCGAGGAGATAAATCCAATGACGCCTTCGTCGATAAATCCCGATCGCAACCACGATGCAATGTCATAGTGAATGATCATGTGCGAGTTTTGCTTGGGGTGATAGAGACGATGCAGTTCTGCCAGCGTGACGCCTGCTGGCACAGCGAGACTGGGATCCATCTGCACCGCCGCATTCGCCACGGATGCAAGGTCAGTCCCGCCTGCATGGGCGACGGACGCGCCACCAACTGCGAGAAGCAAAGAAATACTCAGAAGACTCGATTTCACGAAATGCTCCATTTCTTCAATCGCGAACATCTTGCTCGCTGCTCGATCCTATCCAGTCTTGCGAGCCCACAAAGTGACAACGCTCACATCGATCGCCCTCCATCAGCCTCTAGGCAGATTGCATTGAATTGAAACTCGGCCACGCCTGAGTCTTCAACCGAACCCTAGCGGCACTTCGATCAGGTCCACGATGAAGATCGTGGCGTTCTGCGGCCCGATCGTCACGCCGCCTACCGGGAACGTGCTGGTGATCAGGGTCTGTTGAGTTACCTGCAACCGCGAGAGAAAAATCCGGTTGTCGCTCATCATGTGGAAGTAGTCCGCATTCATGGTGCACCGATCCTGCGACTGCGAGTAGTAGTAGTAGAACCGCGGCGACGGGATGGTAATGCCGATCTTGACCCCAGGGAAGAACTGGCCGATCTCAGCGGGAGGTCCTGGCACCGTTTGTAGCGCCACCACCTGGAGGACCCACAGGCCCTTACGCCTGGAGTCGTAGAACACTGTGCCGTCTCCGTTTCCAGATTCTCGCTGTAGAGAATGTGCAGCCCGACGCGCTGTGCCTGCGACTTGGAGTGGCAGCCGAAGGCCGTCACCTCGATCTGATTCACGCCGTAGCGTGCGATACTCTCCTGCAGCTGGACCGGCTCGACCTTCTGCCGGCCGAAGTCATCGGGATCAGACCAGGACACCAATGCCACCGTGTGCCGCGCTTTGCTGCCGCTGCCGATGTAGGTGAACTTCCCGTCGACCACGTTGGCCTGGCTGTAGGTGTAGACCGGGTCCTTCGGCATGTCCGCCGAGGCCATGATCTGCCCTGCCGCTTAGAAGCTGATGCCGCGGAACATGCTGGCCATGTCCTGCAGCGCCTTGTGGGCCGACTCCCGGGTCTGCAGGTAAAGGCTGCAGGTGAAGCGCGGCTCCATGCCGTCGCTGACCCGCTGATCGCAGTACTGCGCGATCTCGTACATCGCCGGCGCCGACGAGGTGGCCGACGGTCTTGCCCATCCCGAGTTCAACGCTGCGCAGTCCCAGCCCAAGCACACGATTGAAGATCTTCGCGCCGTCTGGAAGCGCATGGAGAACGGCATTACACGTGCTCTCGACGCGATGGAGCGAGCTCAGAATCGTCTTAGCGATCATTAAGCCCCCTCCCCTGCTGTCGGCCGTTGACCACTGGCGTGGCCGGGAAGTACTCAGCCAGCTTTGACGGTCTGACGCTGCTGGAGGACACCGCCTGGGAGCACAAACGCCTGAACCAGACGCTGCGCGATACCATGTTCGAAGGCTGCGTCGGCACCGATTTTGCCGCTGATGTACCAGATCCAGATGGAGCACCAGGCGATGGTCTCCAACTGCGAGCGCGTGTTCTTCATGGCTTCCGAATGGCGGCAGGCCTCCGGCGGCTGGGAACTGGTCGAGGAGCGGCACTGCTGGTACCTGCCCAACCCGGATCTGCGCGCGCGCATCGTCTCCGGCTGGGCCCAGCTGGAGGCCGACGTCACAGCGTTCAAGCCGGGGCCGGCCAGCGAGCCTGCGCCGGTGGGCCGCGCGCCGGAGAATCTGCCCGCGCTCAGCATCCAGGTCACGGGCATGGTGACCGCATCGAACCTCGCGGAGTTCAAGGAGAACGCATTGGCGGGGCTCGGTTCGATCAACCGGGAGCTGCGGCATGCGCCTGCACGCCATGAAGGATGAAGGCGGCTGGAACGTCTCCGGCTGGCGCCGCACCCACGGCGCAAAGGCCATGGTCATGTTCGCGGTTGCAGATACCGCGCCGACCTTCAGCGAAACCGCTGGTCAGCATCACGTTATTGCCGGCCGTACCTACATCGCAGTGCCGCCTGCAAGCCAGAAGAAGCTGCAGGCGTTCATCGCCTCCACCGAGGGCGCAATCGCCCAAGGCGGTGCCGCTTGACCGCATTCCCCTGCGTACCGGCTGCAATGCAGACCTTCACCCTGCCGCGCGACGAAGACCTGCAGCGCGCTGACGCAACGCCGCCCAACAAGTTCACCGGCTTCGTAGTCGGCCCGTTCTTCTGCCATCACGTCTACAGCGATGACGAGAAGGCCATGATGGGCGATAGCACGGTCGCCGAGCTGGGCGACTGGCAGGTCACGCACGTGGAAACCGGGGCGTGCGTGCAGCGCGGCCTGCCGACCCACTACCGCGCCATCTGGTTGGCCGAGAAGCTGTCCGCCTTCCAGGACTTCACCCTTCCTTCGTTCCAGGCCATCAAAGACGCCTTGGCTCCGCACGAGGAAGAGATCGCCTCGCTGCGATGGGAAGCCAAGAACGGCAACTGTCAGCGCACCTGCAATTTCAGTTTCAGCGAGGTGCAGTCGTGACCGGCCGGACGCAAGGGCCTTGGGCATACCAGGAACAGAACGATGCCTACACGCACATCGTGCGCGGACCCAACAACCGCTTCATCTGCCAGCTTTCTCAGGACAGTTCGGGCGAGAGCGAGAGAACGGCGCGCCTGATCGCCGCCGCGCCGGAGTTGCTGGATGCGCTCGTAAAGGCCGAACGGATGTTCCGCGAAATCGGGTTCATAGCCGCGGCAGATAAGGAACGCCCTGAAAGCCTCTGGAATGAGATCAGCGCCGTGATCGCGAATGCAAACGGCGGTCGCCCATGACCGAGCAGACCTTCTTCGCCGCCATGGCCGTCGGCATCTCGCCTCTCGTCACCCTCCAGCTAGAGTTCGAGACCTGCTGCAGTTGTGTGCGCCAGATTGCCAAGGAAGGAGCTGTCGCTTGCTGCGCGTGCTGCGATTTCCTTAACGGCGGCGTAGCCAGCGCGAAGCAGTTCCCTCTTCCGCTCCGCCTTTTCGCTGGCTTGGTCCACATCGGCAATGCTGACATTGGCGAGATCTCGAAGGTGGCGCTGCAGTACAGGCACATCACCGGCAAGGCGTCCCAAGCGCATCCCCGTGGACGCCTGAATTGCGTGAAGACGTCCTATCACAGAATGGAGCTTTTCCAAGCTTACCTCCGCAGCTTTCTCTGCAAGAACTCCTCGCATCTTGGCATTCCCAACGAAGGCTTCGACTTCGCAGTGGACGCTCTGCAGCAACTCATTGAGCGTGCCCATCTTGAGGCGAGCTACATCCAGCTCTGCGGAAAGAAAGCACAGCAGGACTTTCTCTTCGCGCCCGCGCTGCCTGTCCGCCTCATCGCTCAGTCGATCTCGCTCAGCGACTCCATTGTCAAGCCCGACTTTGGCGACCAAATTGGCCTGCCTTCCCAGCCAAAAGACAGCAAAAGCAGAGACGCCAGCAACAAGAATTCCTATCGTTGCCACGAAGACGCCCAAGACAGCGACCACGACAGCCCAAGCGTCCCACCAAACGACGCAGTCGCCAATACCCGGCTCCATGCACGGGCTGACACCGTTCCACAACTGCTCCAAAGCGCTCATTCCCTGATCCCCCTGTGGACTCGCGGGCATTCTGGCATGGCCCGCGCCGCGGAGGTTTGCCGTGCGTAACCAGCTCGACATCTTCGATCACGACCCAGCCCGCATGGCAGAGGCCGACCGAGCCGCAGCCGAGCGCGCACTGCACGACGTGCAGTTCACCGCAAGGGTGCGCCAGGGGCGCCACGAGTACTACGTGGGCGAAGCCGAACGCTGGGAACACCTCGCCGCGCACAGCGCGCGCTCCACCAACAGCAAGGACATGCAGGCATGAGCAACGGCAGGAGAAACCTGGCAGATGTGCAGCCGGCTAGAGGGTGAGGCTGTGGGCAATGGCTAAGCTGCTTCGGCTCCGCACCAAAGTCGCTAAAGCGTGCGACAGCTCTTACTACTGCGCCCCTCTTGGACGGCCGCACTCAGCAGCGACTGCCGCTTCGATCAACTCTCGCATCTCATTTTTTTCAGCTGCGGACTGCTCGCGCTTTCTATCGTCGATGCGTCGACTATCAGCGATGGATTCAGCGGTCCTTGCATCGTGCCACATCAGCGCTGAAGAGTTCAAAAAAATGCTGGCTAGAGCCACCAAAAAAATGGATGAAATACGAACCAGGCCCGACGTACGGCCCATCTTTTTTGGGCATACGCCAGCTACGAAGGAGACGAAAGGGATCAACGGAAGAATCAGACCAGCCAAAACTAACGCTGCAATTACGACGTTGCGCGAAGCGTATGGCAAAAAATCTGTCGAAGGGTCGAACACGAGCAGGACAATTGCTGGACCACCTGCGATTGGCGCAACCGCGAGTAAACCCTCGCAGATTGTCTTTGCTAGCTCGAATTCGTTCGCACGCTTCACTTCTTCTGGCTGTGGGCTCATACCGCATTCCTTGCTTGATGTTCGGCAGATGCTCACACGTTATGGCGGCGAGGGATAGTCGGGTGAATTACTACAGCGAATGGGATCCCTACGCAGCGCAGTGGATCCGCAACCTCATCGATGCCGGGCTGATCCCGCCCGGCCACGTCGACACCAGGAGCATCACCGATGTTCAACCCTCAGACCTCGCCTGATACCGGCAATGCCACTTCTTCGCCGGCATCGCCGGCTGGTCCCTTGCAGCTCGACTTGCTGGGTGGCCCGACGACCGCGAGCTCTGGACCGGCAGCGCCCCGTGCCAGCCGTTCTCCGTCGCCGGTAAAGGAAAAGCCCAGGATGACGATCGGCACCTGTGGCCCCACTTCCTTCGCCTCATCCGTGCCCGACGGCCCGCTGTCGTCATGGAAGAACAGGTTGCGGCGGCGGTTGGCAAGAGCTGGCTCGACGGAGTGTCTGCTGACCTGGAAGCAGAGGACTACGCCTGCCGGGCGGTCGTTGTCCCAGCTTGTGCCGTCGACGCGCCCCACCGACGGGACCGGCTCTGGTTTGTGGCCCACGCCAACGACTTGCATGCACAAGGGCGCTTCTCCGGCAGCATTAACCCGGAAGAATGGCGCTTCCAGAGCGAACGATCGGCTGGATCACTGCGTGCTGGCACAGGCCTTGTGACCGTTGAGGAGGCCGCCCACTACTGCGGCGTCTCCAACAGCCAGTTCAGGAAGAACGCCATGGGCTATGGGCTCACGCCCCGCCGCTTCATGGGAAAGCAGTTGTACGAAAAGGCGGCGCTCTATGCCGCGATTGAGGGTGCAGAGGAATGGCAAAGGTTCGACTCTACTGGCGCGGCAGCAAGGCCTACCTCGACTGGCCGGAAGGCGGCGAGCGCTTCGCAGGTCCATTGGGGAACCTGAAGCCCGTGAGGCGGAGAGAATACGTGCCGCGAAAGAAGCAGAACTGACCCACGGGGTCCGGATCTTGGCCCGCTTGCCCAAGGTCCGCGAATACCTGGAGTGGTATCTGGACTGGTACGAGGCCGAGCACCCAACCACGATCTCGAAGGCCAGGAGCGAGGTGAAGCGCTTCATCGAGCGATTCGGCCACCGGCCGATCGACAGCATCCGAGCGGTCGAGGTGGAGCAGTGCAAGCGCGCCAGGCTGCTGGACGACAAGGCGGCAAAGGAAACAGTGGGAAGGAGATTCGACGGCTGAAGGCGGCGTTCAATCGCGGCGTCGAATGGAAAGAGCTGGACGTGAACCCGCTCGCCTCAGTGAAGCGCCTCGCGGCGTGCGGAGCGTGGCAGTCAAGTTCTATGACAGGGCGGCCATGCGCCGCCTGTATCGCGCGAACCCTGCGCGGGCGCCGCTGTGGATGTTCATGGCCCACACCGGGCTGCGGCGGGGCGAGACCATCGGCTTGGAGAAATGCTCGGTCGTAGCTGGTCGCCTCTTGGTAGAGAGCGACCCGGACGAGAGCGGTGAAGGCAGGACGAAGTCAGGGAAATGGCGGGAGGTTCCCCTTAACCGCTATGCCAGGTGGGCACTGCGTCACCTGCCGGGCCCTCTGGTAACGGTTCACAAGGACACCGTATCGGACTGGTTCAAGAAAGATTCGGAGCTTGCCAACGTAGGTGGGCATTTGCATCGGCTGCGACACACCTTTTGCGCTCATATGGTGATGGCCGGCGTCCCGCTACGCAGGGTACAAATCTTGGCTGGGCACGCTGAGTACTCAACCACTGAAAAGTACTATGCGCACCTTACCCCCGAAGGAGATGATGCCGCTGTTTCCCGGCTCAAGTTCTAGCTACTGGTCTACTATCCGCGCACAACCTTTGCGATAGCTGATGCCATTTCAGCTATTAGTTTGGGATCCAGCGGCGCCGTAGCGTCATCGGATCGATCAGAACATCCATCAGTAGGTGCCACCAACATTTTGGCCAACTCCAAACGATTTTCAGCCGCGTCCGACCATGCGGTCAAAAGTGCGCCCTCCTTCAGGGCGAATGCGTCAAGGTCTCCGTCGAGCAAGCGCGAGTCCGATAGGGTAGCCTTGTAGAGTCGCAGGAAGAAGAATGCGAGCACTTCGAGCATCACAACAACACCAAACTTCGGCAGGTAGTAAGACAGAATTTGCTGCCAAGAAATATCCACCAGGGCAATTGGCGTAAACGCAAACGCCACCAACATGACTACCGCCGCTACTGACGTGGAAGTACCAATGATGAGGTTAACGGTAGCTCGCCTCTCAAGATCTGCAGCCCTTTTTGACAGTCGGCTCCTAGCCTCTTGAAATACTGCCCTGCTCGCCAGCAGCCGTGCGTCAGTTTCGCCATCTGCAGATCCCGTTTGAGTGGCGGTCGCTTCTGACAGTCGAGCGGCAGCAGACTTCACGTTCTCCACAGCCAGCAACAGCTCTTGCCTCGCCAGCGTGTCCAGGGACGAAACTCTTCCTGTCTCAACTTTGGCTAGGCTGAGCCTCCCATCCAAGTAAAGGCTGATGCCGGCAGCGGTGCTTGCGCCAGCAATTACGATGCCGACAAACGTCAGCAGCGAAGACTTTATGCTGAACAGATCTGCGGCAAATCCCGAGATCACGCCAATGCTCAAACCGACGGTTACACCTAGGACAGCCCCGAACGCTTGGAGCCGGTTCGAACGGACCATACGATCCCGTGTTTCAGACGCCAAGCCCGCGATGGAGGACGTTCCGTCAGTGGGCAGCGCACTGGAGTCATCGGTTGTCACGACCAATTCCTTCTGGCTGTGCGGAGAACCTTGGCGACTAGCCTCTGCTAGGAACCAGCTAAGTGTGCCAGCTGTGCCAAACGCAGGGCTAGAAGATCACGAATAGATCAGAGTAGCTCGGCGCTTAACGGGCTAAGTCATTGATAACTGGTGACCCCGGCCCGATTCGAACGGGCGACCTTCCCCTTAGGAGGGATAAGATCGACAATCGCCAAGCCCTGTGGCACAAGGATGTCGAGGGATCTCGGAGGATCTGGGGCAACCGATTGGGGCAAAATCAATCACAACGATGGTGACCCCGGCGCGATTCGAACGCGCGACCTGCCGCTTAGGAGGCGACCGCTCTATCCAGCTGAGCTACGGGGTCAAGGACCAGCGTTAAGGATACAGGCAATGTCGAAGATGACCAAGATGAAGAAGCCCACAAGTAGCGTACCGGGTGTCGCCTTCCGCAGTGACGGCTCCCCTCGTTGGGAGGTTCGAATCCGCTGGATGGTCAACGGCGAGAAGCGACACCTCCCAACGGTCCGCTACCCAGTGGACCTTGACGCGCCCAAGGGGGCAGACACCCACATCGAACGTGCGCGCACGGATGCCGAGGTGTACGCCAAGCAACAACGTCAAAAAATCAAAAGCGACTCCTTGGAGTGGTCCAGCGCCGCCCACCACTACACCCTTCGCGGAATTTTGGAGCGCTACCGCCAAGAGGTGGAACAAGGGCTCATCACTACCCAGGAGGACCGCGAAAAGAAGAAGATGGCCTCTGAGCATGTGCCCTTGAAGGCCCACGTGCGCAAGAGCGTGACTAAGGAATTGTCAGCCATTGCCGTGATGCTCGGCACAGCCACCACCGGGCCCAACCGCGACGGGTTTCCCGACATCGTGGACCGGCGAATGGACCAACTTTCCTACGACCTGTTTCACTCCCCCAACAGCACCGAGGCGTTGAACTGGCGGTTGAAGGGGCAAGACGGTAAGCAAGCCCCACCCGGAAGCGTTAAGCGTCTTTTGTCGTCTCTGCGCACAATCATCAACCACGCCAGAAAAGTATGGAAGTTGTCACTGGACAACCCATTGGCGACACTCAGAGACATCAAAATCAATGATAAGCGCGAGCGAACCATTGATGCCGAGGAATGGGAGTTGCTTTGCCAATGGATGGAGCGAAGCCGCACTGATCCCACAACCTACGCTGCCATCCGCTTCGCCCGCTTCTCTGCTGCACGCCGGGCGGAAGTGTGCAAATTGGATTGGTCAGACATCGACCAACGGAAGAAATTGGCTTTGCTGCGCGACACCAAATCGAACGCCGGGGAGAGTCGTCAGCGCTCAATTCCTCTCAACGGCGACACAATGGCCATTTTGGAAGCGCTTCGGGCCAATCGCACAGCCAAGGACCTAGTGGGACCTGTGTTTCGAACCAGCAGAGGTAAGCGCTTGCGTCCCGACACCATCACCCAGGCTTGGTCCAGGGCGCGTGAGGCAGTGGCCGACGAAACGGGGCGTGAGGAAATCCGCACCGCTCGCCTGCACGATCTGCGCCATACCCGTGTCACGGAATTGGGCACTTTGCTTTCAGCGGCAGA
Organism: Stenotrophomonas sp. AS012628; assembly: GCF_010608305.1. Taxonomy (NCBI): domain Bacteria; kingdom Pseudomonadati; phylum Pseudomonadota; class Gammaproteobacteria; order Lysobacterales; family Lysobacteraceae; genus Stenotrophomonas; species Stenotrophomonas sp. AS012628. The sequence goes on from NZ_VMBJ01000004.1 coordinate 36,050, forward strand.
AGCAGCCATGGTGTCCGGGCACCGCGATATGGGCACATTCATGCGGTACTTCAACCCGAAGCCCGAAGACATTGGGCGGCGCATTGACGCACTGGAAGCCCAAAAAGGTGATAACAAGGAACTACAGGGTTTGATTGAAAGACTAGCCCTGCATTCGGTTGAAGATATCACAGCGGTTTTCATGTCAGCCATCCAACGAAAAACGCTCACAGAGTCGAATAAAGGACGATAACCCAAGCCCCAGCAATGGGGCTTATTTAATGAAAACGAATTTCACCACCCTTACAATGGGAACAAAATAAAACGCCACCAGAAGACATTTATTTAGCAGAGCAAAAGCTTGCCAAAAGAAAAAAGCCTCGTAATGTGATTACAATAGATATTATTTTACGGGGCGCGATGACGCAAAGAGGTTTTAATTTAATCGAGATGACTCTAGTCATGGCGCTCATTGTCGGACTGGGTGCATTTACTTATAAGCTATTCAAGCCATCAGCTTCGATGGCTGCGATCCGCACAGAACAATCCCGCTCGGGACAAATTGTCCAATCGCTCACGGATCTATATGTACTGCAACCGTCGTACGCTGGCCTATCAACAGCGACGCTTGAAAGCACGTACAACTCAAAATTCATTGTGCGCAATGGAACATTGGACACACCATCAAGCGTTGGCGCCTCGGCCATTGTGCAACCCGGAACGGCTTTTGGGACCAACGACTCAATTGATCTGATTTATCAGTCTGTACCAAGTGGCTCGTGCGTGAACCTGGCAACAGCATTGGCCCGCTCGGCGGATTTTGTGCGCATCAACAGCGTTGAGGTGCAAAAACCCTACTCCAAATTGCGCGAGGACTTATTGGCAACTCAATGCGCCACGCGCAACGGCAATGAAGTGCTTTTTCGCTACACCAATAAAAGTGTTTCATCTCAAGCAACAGATATGCTGGCCTGTGAGTGTTCGCCCACGATTGAAACCCAAACATTGGCGTGTCCAGACAACGCAAGCGGCTCTATTACCCAGCGGCGCAACGCTACGTGCCCAGCAACATCGTGCCCCAGCCGCCAATGGACATCATGGGTGACCATCAGCAACACATGTGGTGCCAACGCCGCTCCTGTTCCAATGATCGATCCCCACGCTCCACAGGCCGCGTGCGTACCGAACGCCGAGCAGCGTGTATCGAACTGTCCAAGTAATCAAATTGGATTTGTCATTGAAGGACGATCACGCGCGTGCCCAAGTGAACAATGGGGAGCGTGGGCTCCCGTCACTCGGAATTGCATCGATCCGGGCCCACCACAAACAGCATGCGAATTTGACCCGGCAACGGATAAAAGCACAGAAACGACTGCATGCCCTGCCGATCAAGGTGGAAACATCATCCGTGAGCGCTACCGCAATTGCAAAGCGGATGGAACAAAAGAATGGGGTGAGTGGCAGACGATGACAAATACATGCAGCGCGTCGTGCACAACTACAGGCACGTGCTGTACGCCAGGACGCATGCAAAGGGCCACTTCTGTGCCCTGCGCAATTCACACCTATGGTGAGCGCAATGGTGTTGAACAACAATACTCGCGCTGCGCCAACGCAACAACTGCTCCTGTTTGGAGCGGTGTGTGGGAACTAAAAACCTCATCTGTGGTGGGACAATGCAACGCATGTCCGGCTGACACGTCCTCCACATTATCCCGCACGGAACCCCGCTCAGGATCCTGCCCGGCTGGCTCATATGGAAATCAGACTTGGGAAGCGGTTTTCAATCAGTCCATGACGGTAGCGTATGCATGCAACAGCAAGTCTGGTCAAACATCACCTGGGCGATCAGAAACGTATGGCGCATGGGTCGAGTCTGGCACCAGAAACCACAGTAGCAATTGTGCAACATGCCCATCCCCTTACAGCGAAACCGATGAGCAATGGCAACGTGTGGATCTTGGATGCCCAAGCGGTTACGCGGGACAAAACTCGTATGAGAAGCAACAGCATCGCCAACGGACAATAAGCTTCAATTGTCCAAACGGTCAGGCAACTGCACCCTCACCCAGCGTCGGCGCCTGGGGCGGCTGGTACGATACGGGCGCGCAACGCAATCATGTGAACACCTGCACCATTTCAGAAACATTCCCAACCAGACTCCCTGTGCAAACGATCCGGGGCGCGTGGGCGCGTGCCGGAGAGAGTGGTTTCGGCTGGGCGATTGCTTGCGACAATTCAACATTGACATCGCTATACGGTGCGCATCAATACAACGCAGGGCAATGCATCAAAAATCCAAACGTCAGCGAGAACTTTGGATACGCAACCTGGGCACCTGAATATAACGGGCCGTTCTCATTCCATAGATCTGGAACGATCACGCCCGCCGTGAGTGCGTGCTTATCATCCCTAACAGCTCAGCACTACGGGATGAGGATTAGCAACATTGGGGCAACACAAATCAATTGGCCCAGTCAATGTTCGTGTGAAAAGTTGAACCGGGCCAGTGTGGTCGCCTATGAATACACAGCAGTGGGTTGGGATAGCGATGGAGCGCGACTGAAGCTTTACGAATACAGATGCGATTGACACAGCACCGCGCATCACTTTCAGCGGGGGATTTCTCCAACCTTCCGAGTCTTCCCCCGCTCGTCCTTTCTTAGGAGTGTACGACCAGCAACCAACCAGCTGACGCCCGAATAGTTGTAGTCAACGCGCGAAAAACCGGACGAACCATCGTTGCGTACGGTTGCTGCCCCAGCGGATGGGTCTTTATGGCGTTCGGCCCATGCCCGTTCCGCAGCTCCAATTGAAAGAATTTTTTGGGTGGGGTGGGAATGGATGATTTCGCCAGTGAACCGCGCCCCTTGCTGGATTTCGCCCGTATCAATGGTGCAGCCAATGCTTACGCCATCAGTGAAAACTTGAACACTGTACGAACCATCGTCCCGGACGCCAATCGCCGCACAGGCCTCATGACCGGTTCTATCCGTATAAGTGCGAAGCTTTAAGCCGACCACGGCAAGAAATTCGGTCAGACCCTGCCCGTGCATCGATTCGATTATGTCAATTTGCTCGCGAGCCTGACAATGCACTATGGAAACAACGCTCAGAGCCAAAGCAATACTTGTTGAATATATAACTCTCATAATTACCCCATAAATGCACTAGACACTTACCGGGTAACAAAAAACAAACAATGTCAATATGATATGACTTGACTCAGCAAAGCATTCTGCTAATTTCAAAACACCATTCGCATTCACCTCCTTGTGCGATATGGCAAAGCCCCCTCACCGGGGGCTTTTTTTCAGTGGAATTCTGAAGCTTGACAAAAACAAAATGTTTGCTTTCTTGAGATAAGTACGTCTAAAAGGAGGCACTCATGAGACATCCGTTGTTTTATCACCTATTCACTGCCACTTGCGTTTCCATTGCGTTCAATGCGAGTGCAAACGCTCAAGCAACGATCCCGAACTACGGGGATGCGGCGCGTCAACAATATTGGGTCGGCCCAGGGAACTCCGCAACCCATGCCGATCCAGCCTGGGAACGAAACCTGACCAACTTGTATTTCAGCGGAACAAACAATGATCTAAACATCACAAATCCACTGACACACAATGTGGCCGATGTATTTATTAGCGGATCAAATAACAAAAGCGATACGGGTTTTGTCGTCATCAACGGGTCTGAAAATATCCTTCGATCCGATTGGGTGTACGCAAATGATCCCGCCATATCACCAACCACCGGCCAAATTTATGTGAACGGCGGCGGAAATGATTTGAACGGGCGAAACCTCAATATTCACGGAAGTTTCAATCGCGCCAATGGGGAGTTCACAAGCTCGTTGGGAGACAACAACGAACTCGGCTCCAATGTCCGCAACCTTGGAAGCGGCAATGCCGTTGCGGACAGTGGAACAAGTATTGGCTTCGGAAACCGCGTGACCTACGCAAGCAGCGCAGGAGGTCCGGGGGGGATCGCGCTTGGCAACTACACCGTCGTTGAAGCGGCGTGCGTCTCCATAGGTTACGGATCCACTTGCAATGAGAACCGCACTGTCTCGTTCGGCCAGACGGGAAGTAGCTTGCTGTCTCGTCTCATTGGTGTTGCCGCTGGTCAAGCTGACGACGACGCTGTGAACCTCGGACAGTTGAAGGCGGTGACCCAAACACTCGGCGGAACCGCCGGGTTCACCAATGGCGTCTACAACGGCTGGAACGTCACCCTTGGGGGATCAAGCTACAGCAACGTCCACGACGCTCTCACGTCGATAGACGGGCGTTTGACCGCCGTTGAAAACAACCCTGGCGGCAGCGCACCGGGTCCGGCAGGTCCACCAGGTCGAGACGGGGCTCCTGGTCGAGACGGCATTGGGCAAGACGGGCGTGATGGATTGAATGGTTTGGATGGACGCAGTGCGTACGAGGTGGCTGTTGATGAGGGATACAAAGGCTCAGAGCAGGAGTGGCTCGCATCCCTGCGTGGGCAAGATGGGCGTGACGGCAAGGACGGGGTTGATGGTGCCTCCGATCCGCTGACCGTCAAATACGACGACGAAAGCAAATCTCAGGTGAGTCTCAAAAGCTCAACGTCCCAGCCCGTCCGAATGACTGGCGTGGCGAATGGACGGATTGAGCAAGGCTCAACCGATGCCGTAAACGGTGGTCAGTTGTGGGATTTTGAGACACGCATGAACGATCGGTGGGAAGACACGAACAACCGCATCTCCCGCCAAGACAAGCGCATCAATGGACTGGGTGCGCAGGCTATGGCGATGGGGCAAATGGCCATGTCAAGCCAGTACCTACCCGTTGGCAAAGTGTCGATCAACGCGGCTGTGGGCTTCTATGGGCCAGAAACTGCGGTGGCAATTGGAGCAACCGCACAGGTCACTGAGCGTGTTCGCATCACATTAGGCATCACAGGGGGATCTGGTGGATCCAACGTCGGTGGCGGCTTTGGGGCCTCGTACATCTTCGATTGATCCAACCGCACCGCCTACAACTTGGCCGTACCAATAGGGGCACCGTCAAGTGCCCCTATTTTTTTACCTCAAAAAGGAGAAGTCACATGATCAAACTTTTAATAATCGCCATCGCGATGTTGTTCTCATCGCATCACGCCCACGCAGCAAATGCACTTGCATCGGACATTGTTGGCGTGGTTGTCGATGCCTCTGGCAGGCCCATGGCCGGGCAAGTGGTGCGGGTGCTCCATCACGAGACAAACCGAACGATTGAACGCAGAACCAATTCAAAGGGCCGGTATCACTTCAACAACCTTCGCTCCGATGGAACCTACACCGTCGAGAACAACGCCACGCGCCACACAGGACGCGTGCAATTGGGGCGGACACACCGACAGAACATTATCGGCGAGCCCATTCGTTACGACTCTCCATCGCACTTGTTTTCTTGGATTTGGTCGGGCCCAGGAACAAGCATTCAACCTGAAAGCGGACTTGTAGAACGCAAATAGCGGATTGACAAAATTCACTTATTTGGTTGGATGAATTGGACATAACGCGAGAGGAGAGCCAAGCGATGACGAACTACAAATTGCGCGTACAGCCCGTTTCCGTTCAACAAACGAAACGACGACATCAAGCGCATGATCCCCCAGTGGTCCGTATTGAAACGAGCCATTACTGATGCCTCAGCCAACACCTGCAACATGTGCGGAGCGCGGCTGAATGGAGGCGTGTACCGACCCGACGTTATGTGCGTATGGGAGTACGACACGCACACCCAGGAACAGCGTTTGATCAACATCGTTTGCGCGTGTGAGATGTGTTTGATCACAAACGACTGGATCAGCGCTATCGCCTCCCATCGGGGTGCACAAGCAAAAGAACACTTCAAGAGGGTAAACGACTGCAACGACGATGCAGCAGACGCGCACATTTCTCAAGCGATGAGAAATTGGAGCGCACGCAACAGCATCATGGGGACCTACAACTTATCGTGGATCAACACGCACTTTGAAGGGACTGCATGGGTTTAGGGCGAAGCGAACGACACCACGCTCGCGTTCGTCACTTGTACGCTTTGCGCTTCAACAACAACGCCGTATACATCGGACAGACCGTAGATTTAAAGCGCCGGGAGAACCAGCACCGATCGGCAGCTGGCGGATGGAAAACGGAATTTGAGTTCATTCCATTGGAGTCCGTCACCGGCACAAAAGAGGAACTTGAGCATCACGAGTTCGCGTGGCGGTACGTCGCCCAATGCAATGGTCATGTGGTGTATGGCAAGCCACCCAACATCATTGTCAACCCAGCCAAGAAGCTGACGTGGGAGCGCAGGCGGCTTGTGAAACAAAAGGCCTGGACCATACGCAAAAAGCACAACCACACTTGGTCCTGGGCCACCGCATCTGCGGTCGTTGCACTCGGTCTGGCCCTATGGATGCTCTTGTAGACCCTATCGCTGGTGGCTGCGTGTCCGACGGACCGCAACCTCCTGTTCTGAGCTTTGTCCCGCAATGTCTTGCAACTCGTCTGGCGAGAACAGGGGATCACTGCTCTTGAGCATATTCTTGTAACGCTGCGCCACACTTTGATCGCGCACGCCTGCTTGCAAAATGTTCTCTGTGAAGCGTTCGCGCGCGTTGTTGTCCCGAATGAAGTCCGCGTCCTCGGCGTCCAGGTAGACCTTGAAAGACCCCTCCGTCATGCGTGTGTAAGCGACCCCAAACGAGGACACATCCACCATGCCGGGGTTTCCCCACAAGCGGATTTGGCTTTTTCCTTGCCCTTGACTGTCGTGCACCGTTCGGGCGTAGTTGAGCTTGACCGCTTTCCACTCATACGTGTTGAAGGTCAATTCTCTTTGATCTTCGTCCATGCGCACCGTGATGTCATATCCTCCCTTGCGGGTGTTTGCGACGACGGAATGAACAACAGCCTCAGTGCCGTTGATCACATTCATCACGCTGTCTGCTGTCGTGAAGGAGATGGGGTCGCCCTTCGCCAGGGTGATATCGACAAACCCCTCCGCGCCCTTGGCCTTGAATGACGCTCCCAAACCCGACACCAAACCCGCCTGCTTGCGGGCCTCACGGATGGTGTCATTGCAGTCTTTGAGGTCGGCGTGGGTGTGCGCAAGAATGAGAAATTCGTTGTCCGGGACATTCTTGCTCATGTAGTCCCGCGCCAGCAGCAGCAAACCATCGGATCTGTTGCTGTACTCCTCGATGCACCCCATGCGGTCAAGCGCGTCAAAAATTTTGCGGGACTTAGAAACGACCTCATCGCGGCTCATCACGTCGTTCTTTCGCGTGCGCTTGCCGGTCTCCGCGTCGTAGAACATCATGGCTATACGACGGGCCTCAGCGTCCTTTTGTCTGCGAATTTCCGTGAGCTCTGAACTGGGAAGCACATCTTCCAACAACGACATGCCCATGCCAGCGCCAACCGGTTGAAGCTGTCGTGTGTCGCCTTGCACGAGTAGCTTTGCGCCGCTGGCCTTGCACGCATCGGTTAGGGCTTTTGACTGATGGATGTTGATCATGCCGCTCTCATCGAGCACCACCACTGTGTTCCTGTCCAACACCAACTCACCTTTCTCGATCATCGCCAGTGTTTTGGTGACCGAACGGCTGACTATGCCCGACTCGTTTTGCAGCTTTTTAGCCGCCTTGTTGCCCACCGCACATCCAATCATCGTGCGTCCTTCAGCTTCAAAGATGTTCTTGATGAAGTCGCCGGTTGCTGTCTTACCGGTCCCCGCAAAACCTGGAACCACCGCGATGCCTGCGCTCTCCACGCAAGCGTGCTGGATAGCCCGGTATTGCTCATCAGAGGGCTTAAAGCCCTTACGCTGCGCCACCCGCTCAATGATGTCATCAGCCGTGGCCTTATCCACTTGCAACCACGTCTCTTCCAGGCGCTGCTTGGCACTTTCGACAAAACGCAACTCTGTGTCCAACATCCATCGCGCCGCGTACCGTTTCTCCGTGTGCACCTTGGAGAGCTTTGCTCCCTTGTCCTGCTCGTGAACAGCCATTGGATCAATTTCAATGGCGTGCTGGCTTGCCTTCATGTTCTCCCACATTGCGAGCATTTCATCCGATGAAAGAACTCCCAAGCCCTCAAGGCCGATGTGCTTCAAAAGTGTTTGCTGGTCGATAACAGATTGTTCTTGGTGCAGGAATGACCACAGTTCCGCCTCCGTACGCGCCTTCACCACGTCATCTTTGCGCTTGGTCAACTCTTCGATGCTCGGAATGTCGTGTGCGTGCGATAGCTCCTCGATCAATCCCTTGAAGTGCTCAACAAGCTCGGCGTGCGAGGGCTCATCTTTGTGCTTGCGCGATTTGGACCATGCATCCTTATCGCTGAGCCCCTGCGCTTTCAGCTCCCGGATCTCCAGGTGGCGCGAGGAAAGGGCCTCAATGAGATCACGGTCGTGCAACCCCTCAATTTCCCAGTATCTCTTTCCTGTGCGCTTGTTATTGACGTCCACAATCTCTTCTTGATGGATGGACACATTGAAAATTTCCTTGAACCGGCTTGCGAAGTGGTTCTCTCCCAACACGCCCATAGCGTGCCGCCAGCGAAACAGCTCGTTGCTGTCGTAGGTTGAGTACTCACCATCAACCCCTTTGCACAAGTTGTAAAAAAGCATATGCACATGTGGGTGGGGTTCCAGATTTCTGGTAGCTTCATGGAAGTGGTGTGACACAACCGTCCCTTCAACACCGATCACATCCTTCCCTCCCTTCCCACGTCGCGTCTCAATCTTCCCTTCCGCGAACTTTGATATGACTGCGGCGCTTTCCATCATCAACTCTTGAATGGTCTGGCGAGCTTTGTCGTCGGCCATTGCGTAGAAGATGCCGACGGATTTTGGCAGCGTCAGTGTCATATCAAAGCCCACTCTGTGACCGCCACGCTCAATAGTCATCTCTGTGCCATCGTCGCGCATGATCGGCTGGCCTTGGCGGTTGCGCTTGACCTCAATGGAACCCACCTGCCCCGCGTTCTGACACAACGGCGTTCCATCGGGCGCAAACCCTTGAGCCAACGCCATCATGTCGTCCTTCTCGACAGGCTTGTCACTCAACCCAAGCTCATGGGCAAGTTGCCCGCACCAACGCATGGTTGGGGCTCCCTGGATCGATACACCATCGTGGTAGTAATGAATGCTCTCCGTGGCAATCAGGTAGTCCACTACATCCACACCCGCTTTATTCTGACCGCGCGAATTCAGCCGTTGAATTGTGAGCATTAGCGGCTCCGGGCTTTGCGCTGGTGGATTTCAACCTCAGATTCGACGCTGCTGTCGCTCTCTCCCTGATGTTGTCGAATGGACTCAAGCAGCATCTCATTCTCCCACTCGCACTCTGCAATACGCTCGTGCAGATACTCAAGCTCTTCCGTGGACCGGTACCGATAATTTAATGTCAGCGTATCCACCAGCGCCGCTGTGTGCTCACGGTTTTCCACGTGCTTGGCGACCAACCGCTCAAGCTCCGTCTCCTCCTGGTTTCTATCGGACTGTGGCTCGGGATCATCTGCGAACAAATCAGCGTCGTCGTCCAACCAATTTTCGGGCGTTGCCTCTTTTCGCACAGCTTCTTCGGGGACCGGCATGTACTCATTCAAGAATTCCGCCACATCACTGTTGTCGCTGGGCTTTGCCTGGGCGGCGTTGCTGGCTCGTGCGCTCTCAAAATGCCGCGCAACGATTTTCATTTGTATCTCATCGCGCCACAACTGCGAGGCCCCATCACTTGTATTACGCGCGACCGCCCCATCGAGATTGACAGTGTTGATGTCACACCCCGACTCCACCAGCACGCGGGCCACCTCTTTGTCTTTGGCAACATGCAAGGGAGTGTTGCCATGAGCGTCCACACTGTTGGGATCACAACCCGCTGAAATCAAAAGCTGGGCCATCTCCGCATCCGACGCGTAGTGCAAGGGCGTGCGTTTGTTCTCATCCAATTCCGATGCCTGATGCAGCAACAACCCAACCAACTCGTGTTTTCCCAGGCGCGCCGCAGCATGAATAAAGAACTCACCGTTCGCCGGTTCGTCCGAACCATAGCGGTACGCCAGGTTGTCCATCCCCTGCTCCAACGCTTTTGACCACAATGGAACGTCTCCATTCCATTGAACCCCATCACTCAAATACTTCATAGCCACATTTTCTTTGCCATCGTCCACCGCCTTGATCAACTGAGCGGACAGACCAATATCTATAGCCGTTTGCCCGAATGCATTGCTCATGTTCGGGTCCACACCTTGATCAACCAAGAATTTCGAGATCTGCATGTGCTGTGGATCAGTGTGGCGCGCCGCAATGTGCAATGGAGTTTCGCCATCGTCGTTCAGCGGTGAGAGTTCGCACCCGCGCGCGAACAAACTGCGAACCATATTGACATCACCTTTTTCCACAGCGATGTGCAGCGCCGTCAAACCGTCCTCATAAATGAAATCGGGATCAGCACCATTTCTAATGGACATATCAAAGAAATCCTTCCGCCCCAATTCGACCGCCTCCCGCATCACCACATTTGACTTATTCATTAGCACCCCTTGAAATACAAATCGCCAATTTCCATAAAAGCAAATATTGCATTTAAGTCAAGATCTAGCGAAACAGCTGATCGATTTCCTCGGACGACAAACCCAACACGTGTTTCCTTTGGTTATCCTCGGGTGTTTTCTGCACCATCTCCATGCCGCAATCAACACTCTTTGCTGCCGCTTCAAGCATCCAACGCGCAGGCACTTGCCCATCGCGCTTGTCGGGGAGCGGCTTACCAGGCCAGGTGAGTATCATTGGATCTGCGTTAGCAAGGCGAACGATGGCTTTGATTCGATAGCCCTTCTTCAACGACACGGGCCCAATATCGCGCGTCAACCGTTCTTCGTGCATCACCGCCTTCCCTTCCGTGTGCACGTTCGATGTGGCGCTATGGTCTTTGCTTGCCATGAGGTTGGTTGAGAACAGGTCGGCAACGTCCTTGCGCTCTTTGTTCGCTTGCATTTGGCACACGACGTGTGTGCCCACGATAGTGGGCAAGGTCTCAGCCTCATCAGGCGGATACCACTTCGACAACATCTTCAGGGACTGTACCGCTGCGATGAACGACACGCCTTTACTGCGGCCCAGCGCCACGAGAGGAAAAATGTTCAACCGTCCCGCTGTCGTCAGCTCGTCAAAAACAAAGTTGATGTGCCGTCTCTTGTGCGGCGGCAGGAATTTATTGTCTTTAAGCTTCGGAGAGATGATCTCCTGAACCGCAACGTTCACCATCGCAGAAATGTACGCCGCTGTTAGTCCGTCGATCCCTCCGCCCTGGACGATCACAGCGTTGCGACCGGTGTAGTCATCGCTTGCCCACTCAGTCACCGAATAGCGCCGCTTTCCGACGCTCGGCCACGCCTGGGCAAGAATGTCTATGTACTGCGTGTACGCCTTGACGGTAGAAATGATGGACGCAGTGGTCTGGCTTTCCGCGTTCTCAACCAAAGCGTAGGCTGCTTTGTAGTTTTCAAATATATCCCCCGCCATTTCCTCAGCGGTCTTGTTTTTCTGATCCCGCAACTCCACCCAGCCCCACCCTTTGCCGTGCTTGGCGATCAGGGTCCGGATAGCGGCGGAGAAAACCATGCGCGCCGCCGTTGTAAAGAACGCGTTGTTGCCACCGGATTCTTCGGGAATAAACGACGCAACAATCACCTCCACCTGAGCAACGGTGTAACAGTCGCACCCAATATCCCAGACATAGGAGCGCAGGTCATAAGGACTGACAATGATTGGTCTTTTTACAACCCGCCGCTGTTGTCCTTTAGGTGTGAGCTCGTCGGCGCAAAAATCGTCATACGCCGTAAAATCCCCTTTCACGTCGTAGCAGAACAGCTTTTCGTCCCGATACAACATTTGACGTATGACATGCTTGAGAATTTCTGTCTTTCCAGCCCCAACTTTGCCGAAAATGAGGATATGTCTGCACCACTCTTCGTCCGGCAACATCAGATCGGGGTGAAGCGTCCGGCTTACGCTGTCTTTGCACGTCGTCTTACTGACGATGCGGGCGTACCGAATAGCATCATCTCCTTCGCGCACCACCGAGCCTTTCAAGGCCCATGTATTGGCTCTTGGCTTGAGAGCGACGGTTGCGACGGCCACCGCTGCCACGCAGCTCAGCAACCAGGTCGAAACATACCGCGTAACCTCAACAACGCTGCGCGCGGCCACCTCCTGAAACGAGCGGGCCGCATCAGGGAATACGCTGCCGAGCGTGAGCAGATCCACGCCCGCCCGCATTGACTCGACCACTTCGTAGTAGACAGACTGGCCGCTGGGAACGAACACATTCCCTATCAGTGAGACAAGGACATAGACGAACAGCCACACCGCCGCCGCAGCCGGTACCGCCGTATTCCAATAGCGAACCGGAACAGTTGGGGCGACTGTGTTAGGAACTTGGCCAAACCAGTGGTTGTATACCTGCATAGACCTCCTGTTGTTGGTGTATTGGGCACATCTGTATGACTGCGAACATATTCCGCTCCCATATGGTTTCCGGCTTCGGCAAATACGCTGCTAAAGCAACGTACGGATCGATAGTCGCTTTTTCTGACTGAATTGATCGCCGTGCGCGAATGCTGGCGGCACACGATGCCTTCAATTCGACATGAGGGTAGTCCTGGAACCCTCTCCAGCTTCCACCCCAGCGAAGCCCCACCATTTCTGACAATCGGCCATACAGCATGTAGCCCTGCCGCACGTGGCGGTCGCTCATATCCCAACTGGGCTTACCGTCAATGTGCACCACACTGTCCACAGCCAAGCCATAGTTGTGGCAGGAACGCCCAGCGCCCACTTTGGTGACCCCACTGTTGCTGCTTAGAAGTTGATCCTGGCGCTCCAGCGAGCGGTATCCCTCCATAGGCCGCACGTCGTAACCATTTAATTCCAAAACGTCGTATACGACTTTAAGTCGCGTGCGCAATTCCGGATCAACTTTTTTGAGCTGAACAGCGTTTTTCCGCCATCCTTGAGGCTGTTCTCCAACCGTCGCACACGCGGACAAACCTAGCACAACACATATCAATGCAATACATTTGATCATTATTCCTCCTTGTGGAATATGGCGATCATTCCATTACAATTGACATTCCATTTTTGTCAAGCCAAAAAAAAGGCCGCCGCAGCAGCCTTTTCTATTTGGTTATTGGACACGTTTGCGCACCTGCGTATCACTTTCAGATTCAGCGCTTGAATGCACTGGGTTTCTTGTCGCCATAAGAGCTTGATCCACTTCACGCTCCTTTGGCATTCGTCCCAACTCCCGCTGCAAGTTGCGTTGCACCTCTGCAAGCTCCTTTAATTCCGGATCATCACCGGCCAGAGTCCGCGCCGCCCAAACCATGGCGGACATCTGATCACCGTTTTCATCAATTCCTTTCGAGAAATCACCGGCACGCTTCTTCCTAAGGTTCGCAAGGATGTCAAATGAATCGTCGCTCAAGCCCATCTTTTGGCTGCGCTCGGATGTAGCTTTGTTGATCTCTGACTCCTCGCTGGGCAACTTTCCCAGTTGTCGGCGCTCGTTGGTGGCCTCGATCAATTGCTGATACTTCGCCTCGCGCTGTTCCTGTAAGACCGCGATCTCTTTGGGGGTGCACTTGTCGCTGTACTCAAGCAAAGCCTTGTGCGCTTCACTGACGTTGTTGTCATACACTTCCATTTGCTTCTTCCACTCACCGCGTCCGACCAACAGTGGCTTGTCGTGATCTTTCATGAACATCTCGCGCAATACCAACTGTTCTTCGTACTCGGCTTCACGCTTTGCCAGTCCTGATCCCGACTCGCGACGGCGCAACTCTTCGTCGTACTGCTGTAGGCGTCGATCAAGGCTTAGCACTTCTTTGTCCTTTTCCACCCATTGCTTGGCCTCGGGCTCTGCGCTCCCGCGCATCTTGTCGCGGTACGCGTCATCCGGCTCGGGCAAGATGACTTCCGATGGCGCGGCCTTAGATGTAGCGGGTGCTGATCCTGTGTTCAATAATTCGTCTATTTTGTAATTACTCATGTGTCACCTCCTGTTGTTCAATAGTTGTTTCGTCGTCGTGTAACGAGAGGATATCCTGGGGCTTCACGGCGTACGTCCGTATCACGTCAACCCGTGGTGCGCCAGCGCGTTGGAGAATGACGAACGCTTTGCGTCCGCTTGTCCCCTCCAATGCTTCGTTGATCCGCGCTTGGTTGAAAATATCCCCGTAGGTGTAGCCGGGAGACGTGGCAGCAACCACATAGGATTGTGCGGAACCGGCAATACTGTCCAGGTCACTTCCAGCTAAAGCGTCATTGGCCTTATTCACGCCCCAATTGTTGTTGCGCAAAGCGGACCTACGATCCGACTCGGTGATGATTTTTCCAAACCCGTTGTCCTTCATTTTTTGCAGCAGCGCACGATTTGGGTGATCTTCGATGTTGACCGTCGCCCGGCTGTAGTCCATTAGCGCTTGATCGTAATCAATTCCCAACTGGAACTTGTTGCTGTCGATGACAAGGCTTTGACCTATTTTCCGTGCCAAGAACTCATAACTGGCGGGAGAGCACTTCAAAGCCATGAAGTTGGCAAACTTGTTCAACAACATCATTGCCTTGTCTTTGTTGTGGTTGTACCGCTGCATGAACGACTCAATATCTTGCGTCAAGAAGTACAAACTGACACCGAGACTGCGGAAGATGGACGCCATTTCGGCGATTTCGTCGGTCATTAAGAAGTGGCATTCATCCATCATGTAAAGCATGTCCGTCTCGCCTTCCACCGAACGCCAGTCCACGTCCGCGCGAGCTTTCGCGTATTTGTGAATACGCTTCATCAGCAGCAACATCACAATCCGTGCCGATGGATATTTGTCGGTCTTCAAATCCACACCTACAAATTTTCCACGGAAGACTTCGGTGATATCCATTCCATGCTCGGTCATGGACCAACGGCCCTCGTCGGTTCCATCGCTGAAATCCTCCGTCGAGATAAGTTGGTTCATCCAGGTGTTGACGTTGCCCAGGATCGATCCTGCGGTTTCCTCGGGCTGCTTCACCCATTGGTCAACAAAGAACGCGGTTGCGTTTGCCAGCGCGGACCCAGCGACAGCCAAGCGGGGATGCACGCGCTCCACTGTGCGCTCCTTAGTGAAGCCAGGAACCCGATAGCCCAAGTGCGCCAGTATCTTTTTAGCGGGCAGATCCAATTCGTTGTTTCCATCGGCGCGGCGCTTGACCTTCGCCAATTGGTGGCGCATGTCCTCAAGGCTCTGTGGTGTCCAGAAGTATGTCCGTCCTGTTTCAATGACAGTTCGGAACGCAACCATTTGACGCGATAAGTCTCTCTGCCGCTCGTTTAATTCCAAGACCTCTGGAAGACCTTCGTTCCAGGCCGCGCCCAAGGTTTTCACCAACTGCCGCTTTGCGGTTAGGATGTACGCGTTTTCCTTTGATATCCGCGTAATCTGCTCGGCAGCGTTATTGATGTTGAACTTCTCGTTCTCAATCAGCGCGCTTAAAATGATGAGCGCTGCCTTCAAAAAATCGGCTGCGGATTGCGTCCAGAAGTCCGGTTCTGCTTTTGGATCCAAGGACATTAAAGCGTCCAACACCTCATCGGGTGTCAACCCCTCAAAATACGCAAGCTTGATACCCGGTCTTACGCACCAATCCAAGCCATTGCGCACCTCAGAAGCCAATGCCCCTTTTCCGCACAACACCAGCATCCCCATTTTGACCCCAGCTTTGCGCGCTTTGATCATCTCTTGACAACGGGGCCGCGCACTGACGGTCGTCTTCCCCTGTCCGGTGTCGCCAATGGTCAACATGTGCATGCTCATATCATTCATGGACAGCCACACGGGAAGATCCGACGGCGGCCCAAACGGATATCCCCGCTGGGTGCGAACCGTCCCGGTGGATGTTCCAATCGTGAACTTCCAGGTGTCGTCTTCGATGGCGCGCAACTGCTGCCCTTCTTTTTTCTCACGAATTTCTCGGCGCTTTGATTCATTGACCACGCCAGCGACCTCAGCGGCATTTTTTTGCAGCATCCACGTCCGCTGTACATAGTTTCGGTACGCATAGATCAAGGGATATAAACAGAACACGGACGCCACAACGACCACTTTCATCACACCGGGGAACAGCATCAACAACGACATCAACACAACAGCGATGACGCCCACGATCATCCCCTTCCGAACTTTGGTGAGCGCTCCCCCCATGACGCTGGCCGAGTTGCCCGCAATGCCTTGCCACATCCATGCAAGCACACCGCCCACCACCGCACCGAGCAGTGGCAAGGCAAGCAATCCTGTTTCTCCAATGATCGGCATCTTCCTAGCCAGCCCCATGATCTCTTGAGTGCTCAGCGCTGAAATCAGCATTCCCAATACACCGCTGGTCCCGCTGTATAAAAGACCAACGATCAACGTCACCACGTACATGGCCCCGGCCTTCACCGCCTCCGTCCCATTTTCGGAGTGGTAGAGTGCGACGATGTTGATCCAAGCAAACAGAGCTGGGATGACACCAAGCCAAGCGTTGAATTGCATGAGCAAGACGGTTGCGCAAGCCATTACAGGGACCATTGCGTAAGCAATAGGTGTTGCTGTGGAGTCGGAACCCTGTCCCAGGTCATCCGGGTGAACAAAGTGCTCCCACGACTTGCCGTCTAATGTCTCCCGGCCATTGATGGATCCAGACTCATCAAGGTCTTCCGTTGCGGTCGGCCAGAACAGCGCCCACTTGTCCCGCAATGAACGATCATTGCGTATGGCTTCGTCGGAGATGTACGCAGGCATGGTCCACAGATCTTTGTCTTCGTCGTACTCCGCGTCCCAGTTGACAAGAACCTCTTCAAGCCCCTCTGTGTTGTACAACTTGCGCGAAGGGATTTGCTGTGAAACCTCATTCGCCAAGCGCTCATAGCGGCGCTGCGCCTCTTTAGAAATTTCCGTATTGATGTACGAACCAGACTTGCCGCCCAACAATCGCGATACAACGTCTTGTAAAAAATAGAGCATCATTCACCTCCTTTTATTTTTTCTTGCGAACTCTGGGCTTCAACCTTCTGCTTGAATGCAAGCACTTTGCTGTCGCGCGCGGCCTTCAAATCCTCAATCCTCGCCAACTTCTCCTCGGCGCTGTAATCGGATTGCTCAATGGAAGAAATCTTCTTCGCCGTCTCGGCGTTCTGTTGCGCCTCAAACGACGCGATCAGGCGCTGCTCGACCGTCGGCATAAACAACCAGGTCAACACCATCAAAATTGAACAAAGCACCACACCATTCAGGAACGATGACCAGGCCACATGTTTGGCCTCCACGTCCCGCAGCTGCTGGGCCGCAAGTGAACTGCTCATCCATGCTTGCCTCCCATCCAACGCAATATCTTGATCGGTTCCCCGGTCTGTCTTGTCGTAGTAGTACTGCTCAACAACCTTTCTGTGGGTCATCATCATCTGCGGGATCGGCGACTTTATTAAATGCCGACCGTAGAACCCATACAGTCGCGACGACAATTTCAGCTTTCGCGGGTTCTTGTACATGATGAGCAATTCGCCACGCACTTTATTTAGTACTCCCATACAACCTCCTTCTTAATCATGACTTCATACAATCCGAAACCAGCAATTTGTCAACACCATCAAAATTGTTCCGCCCACTTATCCAGGTCATCGCTTGCGCGTTTCTGCCAATCATCAGCCAGGCTCTTCTGCGAGCGCGCTTTTGGCTTTTCTTGCTGACGGGTTCGGGGCGCAGCTGTGCTTTCAGTGTCTTGTGGATGAGCAGAACGAATTGACTGGGACTCTTGGACCACTTTCTTTGGACTGTCGTTGCTATCGGCATTGGATTGCGAATTGGCATCAACCTGATCTTGGGTTGGCTCAATATTCGTCACCGTTGGCACGTCTTGATCCACAATCTCTTCAGTTGAATCACCGAGCGACTCACTGGCAACGGCAAAGGGATCGACGGGTGCGACCGCAGGCAGCGCCGTGGGGCTCGCTCCCGCGACACCTTTGGTGCCAAACACTTTTAGGTACACACCGCACCCAATGCCGATAGCAGCCAGGATGGCAAGCACAATCGTTATACGTGGGGTCTTTCGTTTGATTGAGGCTGGGCCCTTATCGTTACCAATCTCGTGCAGCGGGCTAGGGTCGGGCGTGTTGATTGATACAACGTCCGACACGTCATGGAAATCTTCTTCCACTGACGCAGTTCGCTCGATCTCCGCTCCAACATTGTTCTTGGTGTGTACTGAGCCCTGCTGCCCCACCTGCAACTTTTCGACAAGCGCTTTTTTTCCTTTCCCTACCGCACCCATCAATTGAGCACCGACCTTAACAGCCGATTGTTTGGCCACGTCCGTGACCGCATGGATTGCCTGCACCGTCTTTTCAACCTCGCCATCCAAAACAACGGGTTCGACTTCGGTTTTAAATTTCAATTCACCGCTTTGCTTCAAGCGCTTGAGTTCCGCTATTCGCGCAGCCCGCTCGTGTTTGCTTTCATCACTCATATCTGCTTGCTCCTATATGTAGAAGACAGGGTGGTTGCCCACCCTACCGATCAGTCCAACTGTGCAATTGGGGAAATGACGAACTGGGATTCACCGCTGCCACAGCGCACGTTGACGATGTGCTGAACTCCTTTCCCTGTGAACGCGTTGCGCTTGCCCAGTTCAATAAACGGAACCTCACAGGCTTGTTTGCCCGTAAACGTGAATGTCAGCTGGTTTTTTGCGCCGCTCGATATCTTGGCAATCTTGTCGAACACCGATGCCGTCTTGTCACTGATGGCCGTCATGTCCGTAGGGTTATAGGCCACAACCATGGAACCGAGCTCCTTCGTTGCCTGCCCCTTGTCGTCCACTCCGTCTTGCTCCACAACAGCCGACCGCAATCCCGCGTCGGCGATTTCCTGTTGCGCGCTCTTGAACTCCTGCAACTGTCTTGCCTTACTCCATTTCTTTCCAAAGAAATTACCGGCACCGCAACCTGCAGCTGCACCGCCAATACCGCCGAGTGCCTTGTCGTCTTTGAACAACTTCGTACCCAAGACGCCGCCCAGGACTCCGCCGACAGCGCAACCAATCTTTCCTGCCTTCTGCGTTCGCTGTTCGCTTTCTTGAGCAGCTTGTTGCGCATGCACGCCAGTCGTGGCTAAAAGCGCCGCAACCAAAACCATGTGTGTAATCTTTTTCATAATTGACTCTCCTCAAACGATTGATAGTGGATACAACTGTTTTTATCCGCCGCCAAATATCATTTCACCCGTATCGGGATCGACTCGGCGGTTCTGCGGCGCGCCCGACCCAGGGCGGTGCAATTCGACTGTGCCTCCCAGCACACTTTTGATTTGCTGTGGAATGGCTTGCACGAGCGCCTTCATTGCGTCCTTAGTGTCCTTGCGGTACTTGTCAATCTCTTCTGAGTTGTGCCTAACAAGCATCTCAATGACTTCATCAAGAACGGTTTTGAATTGCTCACGATTGCTGCGGCTGTCGGCAATCAACTCCAAGCGCGACTGCGCAATGCTGACTTTGAAGTCACGTTGCAAATCCATCATTTCGGATTTGAGTTTCGTTATCTCATGACGCAACTCCTCTGTTGCCCCCACGTCCATCAAAGAACGCCGGACCAATTCTGAAAACGTAATCCCCCGCCGCTTCGCCAACGCCTCATAACGAGTTACTTCAACATCATCGAACAACACATTTTTTATTTTCGACACAGAAATCCCCAATTACCCCGTTCAATTCAGAGAAACAGAAAACACATGTTTGTCAAGAGGGGTTTTCGTATCTAAATCAGGGGATTCACAAATAATTGATACCCTTTTGAATGTGTGTGCTGGCACATGCCCTTAAACTCATGTGGCGCAATGGCTTCGCGCACTTTAATGCCACCAGAACACACATGAGTTCAGACACCGAAAGGTGCGTAATGTGCATATGTTTTAATCGTCGTCCCCCGACCTCGCTTTGTCTTCGGCCACCCCGGCTGTTGCTTTTTTCTTTTTAGCTTTTCGTTTTTTTTTCTTTCGCTCTCCTCCGCCCCACTCCTTCGGCTTACCTTGGCCGTTAATCGTCGGCCAAATGAAATTTCAATTCATTCAGAACACTGTCCCTTCCCGCCATCCGTACTCGGTCGCCTCAATTCCCCCGCTCACGTTTGCCACAGGCCATCAATAAAATTTTTCAAAGCCATTGCTCTCGCCCGGCCTTCCTACCAAAGAAAAAATCCCGCCATGTGGCGGGATGTACGACTTTTCCTTAGATGTTTTGTTGAAGCCCCCTCCTTCTCGCTTGATGCTGCCCTCGTCGTTTGGTGCTGCTTGTTATGAAGCTTTTGTTTTTTATTCGACTCACCCATCACTTCAAACAACAATGGATATTGACCAAATGGGGATTTCTGCTTATCTGATTGAACACTTCCCCAGTTAAAGGCACACCCATGCTTCCCCCAGAGCGCGCACAACTGCTCCTAGAGAAATCCAAACCCGCACGTTGCCGCGTCCCCAGGTATCAGCGGGCAACGGTCTTTGATTTGTGGAAAGGCGTTTGTGTGTACTGCGCTCGTCCACTGAACCGCGAACGTAAAGCCGCCTGGGGTGTGACTCACTTGATCCCAACGCACCTGGGTGGACCACAAGACATCTTCAACCGCGCACCCGCGTGCCGGTCGTGCCTGGAACGCTACGCCCGCGTGGATGTGTTGCACGTCCTTGAAAGCGGCGCGCTCGCCTTGGCGGATCACACCCACACCCAACGCATCATTGATCGGAGAGCGAACGCCTTGTTTCTGTCGGCGAACCACCTCACGCACGTCTCTCCGCGCTCTGGCATAAAGCCTGTGAGGAACAAACTTGCCCAGCGGTTCCAAAACGAGCGCACGCGTCTGCTGGTTTCCCAGAACAGTACTCACTGCCACATCGCCTTAGCCCAACACTCCGGCTCACCCTCGCGCGTCGGCGAGATCGCAGCGTTGCTTCGGGTGGGCTTTGGAGCCCAACTGGTCTTTGGCGATAGCAGTTCTGAGATGGTGGTGTTTGAAATGAGCGCAGACGATTTCAACTCCGCAGCCTGGGAGCTCATCGAAGAGAACGCTCTCTTGATTGTTGCGGGCGACAGGCCCCACCAGGCCGTCTCAGATGATTGGGTTCAGTTTTGGGATTGGACGTTCAATACCGTGCGCGCGAACCGTGCTCGATGCAGGCGAAGCCAAACACCTGCCCCTCGTCGCATCTTGGTCGCGCCACGGTCCCATAAGTCCTCCGCCCGTGCGGAACGCAAACGCTATGCAAACAAGCGCGCGACGGCAGCGCATCGCACTGCAAATCAACTCCATCTTGCAGATCTTCGGATGCTCAGCGGTGCGCTGACAGACCACAGACAGCGGGAGCGTCAGGTGGAGTCCGCGTTGCTTCAACTAATTAAGCACAACAAAAAAGGGACCGATTGACGGTCCCTTTTAACTGAACGGCGGCATATTTCACTCTTCGTCGCGTGAGTCCAAAAGTTCTTTGACGGCCACATAGAGATCTGAAAGCAGTGCGACATGCGCGTCAGTAATGTTCTCATACAACTCTCTGCGGTTCTCCGTGAGCATTTCTGTGGTGCGCTCGATCTGTTCGTATATTTTATCCATGCACGTTTTCTCCGATTTGGGCGACTGGAGCCGCGTCATAAATGTCAGGATAGTTGGGCTCAATGAAAGCCACATACAAAATTCCCGTGACAAAGCAAACAGTTGCCACCCACATGACAGCCAGTATTTGTTTTTTCTTTTTGTAGTACGTTTTGTTATTCATAGACACCTCTTTAGTTGTTAGTATGTTTAATTACGCTATAGCGCTACGCCTTTGGATGAAATACGTATCAGACGTATGGTAGTCAGCCTCAATATGCTGACGGATAGCAGGAGGCAATGAGTTGCGGTAGCGCATAAATATTGTCTGACCTGAGCCAGAAACAAATCCATGCGAATTGCGTCTGCGTGCGAATTCCTGCCCCAAACAGACACCGGCTTCAATCATTGCCCGGCAAATCTGATCATACGACTTCTTCTTGTCCTCTTCGGCCTCGCTGTAACGTTGGCAGGCCACAACGATAGGAAACAGATCTGTTCCTGCAATGCGGCGGTTGACCGCCTGCATGGCTTCAAGCACATCCCGAGCTGAGGCTTCCTTGAGTATTGAGCGAACGGCGGCAGCATTTCCGGCATCAATGGCGCTTAGCAGTTTTGATGGGCTCATATTATTTTCTCCTCATCTTGTCCAGCTGCCGGTTGCACAGATTGCTTTTGCGGCGCACCTTGCGCTCAATGCGCTCTTTTCTCAGCCAGTCCACCAAAGGCATGTAACTCCTGATCATTGGCCCACCTCACTTTGTGTAAGCCGACGAAACAATTGCTTCGGCTCGGTCAAACTGAGACGTCGATATTGTCGCCGCACCGAACAAACTGCCGACAATCAAAGAGAATACGTACAAGCCTGCGCAGACAATCAATCCAATTGCAGCCACCTTGATTGTTGTTTCATTGATATATTTTTCCATTGCGAACCTCCTTATGGTTGCTTATTAGAAATTGACCAGGGCATTGATTGCCGTGGATATGATTGAATAAAAACCGATTGCTGTAATTAAAGTTGCTAAAATCATTTTTATCTCCTTTGTGATTATGTATTCATTAAAGCAAACAATTTGCATTCGTCAATACCTATTTTGTATTTTTTACAAATTATTTTCCCAGCGAAAGCAGCACACCCCACTGCAAACAGAGCGGCACAGATAGAAATGGAGAAACTCATTCCCGTCACTTTCGAGTGGAACAAGGCTGTCAATTGGGCCATCAGGACCAAGAACAATGCATATATTGATACTTCCATCTTGGCGCTAGTGATCATTAGAACCTCCTTTATTGCTTGATGTAGACATATCGAGTGAAGCAAAGAATTTGCAATTATCAATACATAGCCCACAAAAAAGCCCAGCAAATGCCAGGCTCTTTCTATCGCAAACGCGGTTATTGCATTTCCAGTTACGCCAACACCCCACCCTCAAGCCGAACATTCAATTCTTGATATTCTTTCTTGCTGATTTGGCTTTTTTTGCGCAGGACATCAAGCAGCAACGCCGATCTTTTCCATGGCACAACTTTTGCAATCAGGCTCGCGGTGACAGGTAACACCACGCGGTACTTACGCGCCAGGGCGTCAATCTCTTGAACAATGCTGGGCCGCGCCGCAACAACCAACTCCACACACTCTTTTAGCGATGCTTTGTCGTACGTTCGCCCTTCCAGGTGATGTGCAAGATCCCACAATTAGGTTTCTGAGGGATTGATCAAGCCCAAATCACCGGCAAGCTTAGTCACGTCTTGGATGGTAATTTCGGCGTTGGTGATTGTATCAATGGCCGCCATTTTATCGGTCACCACCATCTGAGCGCCCACATTTGGTCGCTGTGAGTACCGGCGAATCCACAACGCTCGATACAGCAAAGATGGCTCAACGTGGTTGTTCACAAGCTCCTCGTCTACATTGTCTCCTTCGTAGACAATTCGGCTTTTGCTCAGATATGGGACGCCAAGCTCAACGGCAAGCCCTCCGTCAGGCTCAACCGTCACCGATTTAACGTCATGGAAATGCCTGAAATATCGAATGGATTTCATACCGCCCCCTTGTAGCGGGTGTGCAACGACTCCAAAAATGTCGCATTGCCTAACGCACTTTCGATGTAGTGTTGCACCAACTTGCTTGGCCGAATTTTTTCTTGAGCCGCCTGGAGCAGCAGTTGCGCGTATGCAAAGCGCTTGCCGTCAATGGTGGTCACCACCACCTTTTTTTCACCCGATGGCGTGCCACGGTTCGCGACGGGAACATTCTGCTTCAATCCGTCGTTGACGATCTCCACAATCAGCGTCTTCACTGGCATGTCCAGCTTTTCTGCCTGCAGCTTAAGCGCGTGCGCTGTTTCAACTCCGACCATCAAGCGGAACGAATGGGGAGGGTCCGCTTCAATCGGTATCGGGCGAGGAAAGCCCACCACCTGGGTGGCAACGGCGTACCGCATCAATTCGCAGGGCAACACCCCAAAGCTGTGAGCGAGCTCTTTGAACTCTTCCACCTCATCACTCTCGCCACACGGGGTTGCAATCCACACCCTCTTGGGAGCATTGGCAACGCGGTGCATTTGCCCGCAGTTCAAGCGATCAAACTCTGCGCGATCAAAGTGCGGTTCCTGAACGAACCCATCGATGGCTTGTTTGATGTATGCCCTTAATGGGACACCTAGCGAGCTCGCGAAGCCTTTCAGTGCGCTGCGCACCTGTTGCGTATCTTGGTAAATCGAATAGTTTGCTGCGTGTTTGGTCATTAACCCTCCATTTTGTTTGCCTTCAATCGTTGCTCAATGGTCATTAGTTTTTTCTTCCCGTATGTCGGCGCATCTTCATGTAGTCCAGGTTGATGCCGCCTTTGCACAAGTAGTCGTGCACTCCCTTGGGAAACCAGAACGTTTGCTCAGATACAGATATCCATTCGTAGTGGTATTTCCGCATAAGCCCCTCCTGAATTCGCGCACATATTGATCCAAACAGAGAATGCGCATTTGTCAATATCCATTCTCGGAAACAAAAAAAAAGCCCGCTTTCGCGGGCTTATATGTATGGGGTGCGTTTATTACAGATCGCCGTACGTCGGCTTGCCTTCCTTGATCAGCTTTACACCTGCTTCGCTTGCTTCAAAGTCGCGCAGAATGTCGGGCTTACGACCCTTGCCGCCGTACGCAAACGGGGTCTTCTTACCATCGTGCAAGAAGCGGTTGTGTTCGCGCGGCGCCTTCGGCGTGGCGCTACGGGTCTTAGAAGCACCCTTGATCTTCTTGGCGGGGCCAAAGAAGTTGCTCACCTGAGCCTTCTGTGCGTCGGTCAGGTACTCGGCAATGTTGGAAAGCGTTTCCAATGCTTCATTCAGAGCATCACCGGCAGAAGCGCGACGAGCTTCTTGGATGCGCAGACGATCCGCAGCCTGCTTTTCTTCCAGAGCCGCCAATTCCTTAGCAAGCTTCTCCTCCAACGCCTGGGCTTCTTTCCAACTCAAAGATTTATCGGTCATCTCAGCAATTCGTCTGTAAGGCCGCTATTGGCAATTCGATCATATCGCATGGGATTTCCATTGCCAAGCTTCCTACATCTTTCTTTTAGGGTGCGAAATGTCAGGCACAGAGCCTATTTCGATCCAGATCACACCCCGCTGCTCGTAGGCCTCAATGAGTTCACACAGATCCGAGCGGGCATTGAATTTAGCAGCATCTTTTGCGGTCATGCCGGATCCACACGGCAAGTCTGGGTTGGCTCCCAGGTCCAACAGCAGACGAACTATTGCGCGCTCCATTTCGTTGACATGACCGGTCACTTCATCCATTCGTGCAGCGCCCCAGACAAACGCGTGAAGTGGGGTCTCCCCCATTTCGCTGAGCGCATTGATGTCCCAACCTTGATCGATCAGAGCACGCACACCGTCCAGGTCACAGGCCTGCGCTGCGGCGTGTAAAGGCGTGTAGCCATAGATGTTGTAATACGGGGGAGCCCCTTGGTTCAGCATTTGGCATGCTCCACGTGATCTGCATTCAACCAAACACAGATCGATAACTTGTCAAGCCCCCCACGCAAGCACACGTCATTCCAGTTGTAAATCGAGATCGAAAAATTTCAACCACGAAAAATACCCCAATTGGGGGCCATTTTGAAAGAGTCAATCTAAGCATTACAACCTCGATGGCGGTGGACGACGACGCCGTGTCGAAGACGGATGGGACCAACCACTCAGAACATCATCGACTAAGTTGTAAGCCTTGTTTTGCTGGTCAGCGTCGCCTTCGATCTTCTGCTTTTCCTCTGCGCGCATGCGCACGTAGTCTCCGTCAAATTCTTCAAAGCGCGCTGGATCTGCCCACTTGCCTTTGAGCGCGTCAATTGCTTTACGAATGCTAGAGCGGTCCAAAATGACATCCGCAGCGATGTCGCGCAGAACCTCATTGCTGTGTTTTAGCTTACGCAACTCACTTTTCAAAGCCTCCGCTTCGCGAGCTTTTTCTTGCCCGTATTGAATGGCTTCCAGTTCATCGCGCATGCTCCTGCGCTCGCGCTTTTCATCCTGCTGATCTAGCTTAATTCTTCGAAGCTCGGCCTGCCCTTCCGCGAATTGCTTGTTTTTGTTTAACAGGTCGCTGGTGCTTTGGTCCGCGTCCCGACTGACTTGCCCCGCAATATTCACCAAGTTCATAAGTCCTCCTTTGTATATGGGTCAGCATCAAACAAACACGGATGCGAACTTTGTCAAGCTCATTGGAACGGCGTTCGACGTGCGCACAGCCCCACCCTCAAACAAAAGTGCTGGAACGATCTGCCTCGGAACGGCTATCGGCATGCATCGACCGCTGCACACCCTGCTAGCTAGCTCCCCTTTCGGTTGGGAGTCAAGCTCAGTGGGTTAAATTCCCGACAAATTTCGTCCGCCAAGTCGGCGCCCGAAGAAGTCCCCGCCGTTGCTAAACGTGGGGTCACCTTTTTCAATCCTTAACTTTTTACCACCTTCACCGCACTGCTTGTTCAGAAATTCATGAAAGGATTTAAGGTAATCCAACCTTTTTTGAGGCGACGCTAAACGATACTTCCAGGATCTGATAAGCCCTGATCGTTGTAGGTAGTACTCCTCCAAGCGTTCAGGTTCACACTCCAAACCAGTGATGACAACTGTTGAGCCGTACGGCAAGAACCATCGAGGATCGTTGTTTTGATGATGATTACCGGACCCATTGAAGTCGTACAGCACGTTTGGCGTCGAATAGTCATGCGCTTCGTACGGCAGGGGCACACTGATAAGCCCTTCCCATTTGCAATGCAACCTAGCACCACGCCCCCTGGGCCATGTATTGCCGACTGGCCCAAGCACGCCGCAGAAGTTCATCCCACCGTCGTAACCGATCTTGTTCGATCTGTATGACCCCGTAATGATCATTTCAGCAGCGGCACGAGCGTTGCAGATGTGATAAATGCTCTTGGAACCAATGTACGTCTTGTGTGAAGTCATGCGTCCACCCTGGCTTGATTCATTCATTAGTTCGAATTCTTCCCATACAAAGCCCGACTTTAATTTGATTTAGACCCTCATTGGCAGGCGACCGCTGACACCTATTGTTAATTATAACGCGACGTGTAGAATTCCCACCGCACACTTCAGAGATGAATATGCAATATCCCAATAGAAGGAAAAATAATGGATATCTATATAACTATCGTGGTAATAATTGCAATTTTAAGTCACACCCCAAACTCCAAGCTAAAAATTATTCTGAAATTACTTTTAAAGTTTGGTGGCCGCGACAAATGAGAATGGGCCGGTGCACGCACCGGCCTTATCTTTTACACCCCTTGCCAAATCATGATTACTGGTGTAATGAATCAGTGTATCCACATCAAAGGGGGCTTCATGAGCTACATCAAACAAACTGGCGACGTAATTGTTTCAAGCGGCGCCGACACTCAAAACCTGCTTGCAGATGAAGTCCAACGCAGCGCGGGCGTAACCGCTGTGATGATGATCAAGAACGATCAGCAGGACGAAAAGCTCAAGAGGTTGAAGGCTCGAAACGACCTGGACAACATCCAGAGATTGCAAGAAGCCCAGCGCGAAATCGCCAACCTTCGGTTACAGCTGGTGCAAATGCAAGCTCGTCATGACGTGATGCGTGACTTGGCGGCAGACATCTTGGTTGACCGCTCGTGCTGCACAGCCGCTGCACGTCAGTTGGGACAGAAGTGGGCTGGAACTGGTGAAGGTCAAGATATTGAGCGCGACTTTGAACAGTTCAGAGCAAATGAAAAGAACGCAATCAACTCCGACGTAGAGCGCCAGAAGAACGCTTATCGAATTGTGGATGAGGTGGCAAGTGGCTGGCTGCTTCCTGAGTCCACTCGCCGGCGCCGTCCGCCCAAGGAATGATGAATAGCGCTACTGGTCGAGCCAGCCTGGACGCCGGCAGAAGCGCCCGCGTCCGACAAGCTTATCCAACCGCGTAATTCTTTCATGTCTGTTGTGCCGGGGGGCGCGCCGCTTGAATTCGGCCAGTGCCTCCCGTGCCGCCTCAATGTCTCCCTGCCCCATGTACCACTCCACAATGTACGTAATGAACGATGTGTTGATTGGCTGGTACGCGTCCATATCCCGCAGCACCTCACCAAAACGTCCGGTCTCGGTCCGGTAGGGGTTGAGGGCGTATTGCATATTTTGGGCCGTGAGTGCGGCCTGGAAGATCACTGCAGCTGGCTTCTTGCTGCGCACGATCGGGTAATACGGGCGGATGGCGTCTTTTTTGTCGTTCTCTTCCTTGAGCGCCGCGTAATCCATGCCCCGGTGGAAGCTTGTTTGGTTGAGTAGCCGTTTGTTATAGGTCTCCAACATCTGTTCAAAAATGCTTTGGGCGTGGGCCTCCGACATGCCAACGGCCAACACCACCACGCGGTACTCACCGCCCAGCCGCTCACGAACAAACCATTCCCAGGCTACACCACCGTTCTTCTGCCACGCGAAGGCCCCACGACCGTAGCCGGCGTAGAACGGCACGCCCTCCGCGTCCACGTGCAGCCATGCGTAGTTCTTGTTGAAGTGGGGGCCGGCCATCCACTGCGTTTGCGTCACGCACGCGTCTTGGGAGTAGGACGCAAGCAAGGGAACATCCACGCTGATCTTGCTCACGCCGGACATCTTGGCCTGTGCAACCAATTCTTCCACGTCCACAAGCTTGAACGTCACTGATCGTTCCCCAGTTCGTACACCTTGAGGATGGTGCCGGTCTTGACATCAACTACGGCAACTTTGATCAAGCGCCCTTCAATGAAGTGCTGCTCGTTCTCGTAATGCGTCGGAAGATCAAAGGTCGGGTATTCCAGCTCGGTGTCCTGCGAAATGAGGGGCGGAACAACTTCATACTGGTAGATCTCCGTAAGGCGGCCTTTATGCGCGCGCGCATCGGCAGGCTCCATAGGAAGAATGGCCACAATCGACTCTTTGTCCACTGTCAAGCCAGGAACGTCAGACGCGGCATCGGTGAGCGCGTTGCGTGGCAGTGCAACTTGGTAGGTTGTTCGCTCAACCTTTGGGACGCGCGCGGTCACACCATAGGCGTTGGTTCCCATATACGAGCTTTCGCGTCGCCTCGTCTCTTTGCCGTAGATCGGTGCGTAGTAGCCACTGACACGATGCATCTTGGTGTACAGAGCCGTTACTTCGTACTGGCGTTTCTCAGCGTTGTACTTCCACCTGTCAACCAATGGGCTGATCACCATGCTGTCCGCGCACAGTTGTCCCGTGGCAATTGCCGCTTGGAGGCCAGCGACAGCGCTTTTGACACGCGTGGCGTGATCCGCAGCAGTCTCAAACTCGTCTTTGGCCGGTATCGAATTCAAGGCGTTGTACACCGCCACCATGTCGTGCCCGGCAAAATTGGTTGGGAGGGTTGCGCCCTCTTCCAGTGTGCACGGAGTGGTGAGCGGCAACGGCGCTGCCGACAGACTGCCACACCCCACAAGCGCGGCGATCGCGAAGATCCTTTTCATGTTTTCCCCTGTATGTACTTTTTGATCGTAAAACGTCGATGATAAGCCGGCCCTAGCCAGATCTTGCACCAATCAACCGGTCGGAACCCAGCCCCCCCTTTGTCGGATACACCCCAGCCGGCCAGGGAAGTAACCATTAGGGTTCAGAGGAACGACAGGCTGCGTGTAGCATGGCCGTTGAGCCACCATTACACACCGACATGAGCCTGATATCGACCGTTTTCCTGCTGGCCGTTGCTGGAATCCTTCCACAGCCGGCCCCTGTGGACGCCAAGGTGCTTGTCGCCGCCTACGCCCGTGACGCTGCCTCTGCCGACAGGCGCTACAAGGGCCAACGGCTGCGGGTCACTGGGGTGGTTGCCGAAGAGCCCGCCCTGTACCGCCGCTCCCCCTCCTTGGCCTTTAAGGGCACAGGGATCCACGACCGGCCCGTGGCTGTGCTGGACCCGGCACGCAAGGACGAACTGGCCGGTTTGCGCAGTGGGCGGTCGGTGACGCTGGATTGCCTGGGCAACGGACACGTCTCAGGCACGCCAATGTTGAAAAATTGCACGCTGGTTCATCCAGCCCGTTGACCACTGCCGCTTGGGTTGTGGGTTGGTCAGCCCCCATAGACTTAGTGGTGGCTTACTCAGGCGTGGTGAGAGCGGGAGAGTGCATCGTTCAGCTAACGGTCCGGCGAAGCTTGTCATCCGCAAAAATCTTTGCCTATATCTTTCTCGCCGCTCCGGCAAGAGAGTATTGAAATGGCCAAAAAGTTCCACGATATCGATGTGCGGATGATGCACACCACCAACCGCATTGCTGAAAACGTCAATGAGGGCGCCAGTCCCGACGCAATTGCGCTGCTGATTAACGTTCCGGGTGTCGATGGCACCTTCATCAACACGCTTTGCGCGCTCCGCGCGGCCAACGATCGAAAGGCTGCTTACACAAAGAAGCAATATAAGACGATGAGCCGCGTCACCAAGGAAGTTCGGGCGGAGAAGAAGGCCGAACCGGCTGAGGAACCGTCCCAGGAAGATCTGGATACCTTCAAAGTTACCTTTAAAGACTGAGGCGCGAAAAATGCATCACCTACGCCCGCTTATAGCGGGCTTTTTTATTGCCAGAACTATTGGACTCTGAGCTTTGAAAAAGCAATGAGCGCTGTTTCCGTGTCCAACAGTCGCGCTCGGTACTTGCGCCGTACTTGGTCAATCTGCTCTTTGGATATGTGCGCCGTGTACTGCTCCATCTTTCGCGTTATTTCGGCCATAACGCGCTCAAATTCATCTGCACCAATCCTGCCACTGATGGCATCCAAGTACACCTTGGAGCGGCTTTCGTAAAAAGCCCTGATTTGAGGTGAGTTCGTAGCTAATGGCACAAGCATTGCATTTGAAGTTCCTGCGACCTTCAAGACCCACTGCATGTCCCCCCTACTCTTCACGGCCGGGATGAGCTTAGTGTCCACGTGGGTGGATACAGCAAGCCCCAACGAAACCAACACAACCTCTTGCTCAAGAAGCGGTAGCTCTTTGACCCAGGCCGAGTTGACCGCCCAATTTTCGGAATTCTCCGGCTCGTACTCATCCGCATATGCACTTCGCAGACCGCACAGCACCAGCAACACCAACAGCACCCACTGATATCTGCTCACACTCACAGCGCTTTTCATTTTATTTCACCGATACCGACATTGGTTTTACAGCAAGAACTTTTCCATCCCGGCCATCTATCACACCAACAGCCACAAGATCTGCCAGTACCACAACCTTCTCAACGGCGATGCTCACAGGCGCGTCGATTGTCGCGGCATGGACATCCGTACCACGGGCAACAAATGGATCCCTGAGTCGATACTGATACACAATTGCTGCGTGCGGCTTCACATCGCGGGCAGCGTCTGACTCAATTGGAATAGACAAAGCTCTAGAGGGGAACGCGCTTTTGAAGCGGTGATACGGCAGCGACTTGTGTAGATCATTCATTTGATCTGTGGTGAAGCCAACCGACGCCGACTTACTTGTGGAGTTGATCCCCGCTACTTGGACCCCCATTGCGTTTGTCAGAACGCGATCATCCACAACTTGATCCCACTCATCGGACACAACATCCCGAACTGTTATTCGACCTACAGTGGACCGAAATATCCGCGTACCAGATGCCTCTTCCACATTTGCCCATAAAACTTGGGCATCGGCGTCGTAGTCGAACAACTTTTGGTCGGCGATTGGCGATACACACAATTGCCCGCCCTGCACTTGTGCCGGGAGAGTTGCAAGAAATGCCTTTACGTTCGCTGCGTGTTGCTCCGATGTCTGGAATTCATCCGTGGTCGGCGCCGCCTCCAGCAGTGCGGCAACTTCCAATGTGGGATGCGTCCCAACCACGGCCCCAACAGTCAACACGCATGGCGAAGCAAGCGGAGATGCACTCGCCCACAGATTGGCACACGCGGCCATTGCGGCAACACCAAAAATCCATTTCATAAAAAGCCCCTGTCGTGATCGTTCGCGCCTGTCTACATCTGTAAGCCAGACATCATGAGGCTAGGTGCCACCTCATCTGGCAACCAGTATCTCACTCCAACGTGTGGTAAACGAGGGCGACAGATGCTCCTGCCGCATGGCCCATGCGGGGGTACTGTCGGGCGCTGCACTGGACGACGCGAACGATACGCTGCCGCGCCCGAATTTGTGGTTGGCCGCGTCCAGTACCTTCATCAAGGCTTCGTTTTTGGGGTTGCGCGCTGGGGCAAACAGGTCCGCTTGCTGGATGTGTTCGGCGCTCAGATCCACCAGCCCTACCCCGGCCTTCTTCCATGCAACGTTGGGGCGGTACATCGCTGCTGTTGCTGCCTGTACCGCTTCCAAAATAATTCGGGTGTCGGATGTCGGCGCAACCAGACGGACGGTGCGAGATGGGTGGTATTGGGAGGTCTTCCCAAACGGGTTGGTGTGGAAGAACACCCACACCCCGTGCGCTTTGAGATGGCGGGCGCGCAACTTCTCGGCGGCACGCTGAGCGAAAGTGGCCACCGCTTGCGCCAGGTCGTCATGGCTTTCAATTTCCGTTCCAAAGGAGCGGGACACCATGATCTGCTGTCGCTCGGGCTCTTCCTCCTGCAGCTCGGCGCAGCGCACGCCGTTGAGTTCGGTTTGCGTACGGACCAGCACCACCCCGTAGCGGTCCTGGATGGCTCGCGGATCTATCTCCACCAGATCCGCTGCTGTGTGGATCCCCTCGGCCGTCAGGCGCGCAGCAAACTTCCTCCCAACGCCCCACACATCATTGATTGGGAACGCGCCCAGGTCTTTGCGGCGAACGTTCCACACCCCATGCGGTGTGCGCTTGGCAATCTTATTAGCCATTTTTGCCAACGTCTTTGTGGGTCCAATTCCCACACAACACGGCCCCCCCCCCATTGCAGGATCCGCGCACGCGCTTCAATGGCAACCGCCCGCCTCTCCTGGGCGCGGATCCCGTCAAAGGACACGAAGCTCTCATCGATCGAGTACACCTCCACCTGTGGAAACAGGTCGGTCAGGATCGTGGCGATGCGTCCGGAGATGTCGCCGTACAAGGCAAAGTTGGGTGAGCGAAACGCGATTTGCTTGCGGATGTGCGCGGGGATTTGGTGGATGGGTTGCCCTATGGTCACGCCCAGCGCTTTGGCTTCCTCGCTGCGGGCAATGGCGCACCCATCGTTGTTGGACATCACAACAACAGGAACCCCGCGCAACTTCGGGTCAAATACGCGCTCAACGGAACAGTAGAAGTTGTTCCCATCCACCAAGCCGATCAATGGTTGCGCAACAGACATCACATCCTTCTTTTGGGTTTAGGGGCGTCATCTTGCGTCAGGCCGGCATCGGCAAGTGCTTGGGTGATATTTGCAGCGTCACGCTCGGCGATACGGCGTTCGCCTTCATCGATTTCCGAATTGATATATGCGGCCATCTCCGACAATCCATGTTCCGTCGGACGCTCAACACTTACGCCCCACTCGATCAAATCAGAAATCAACCCAGGGCTGGGATTTGGGCAAAAGAATGTCTCTGGTGCTACAGGAGAACCGCCGTGGAAGTCGTAGCCATTCTTGTGCATGATCCGAAGAACATGGTGGACGGCTGACGCCCCATTCTCTAGCGGCGGGCGAGTCACTTGATTAAGCACTTTCACGTAGCTCACCTTACTCCGCCGCCGGATGATGGCTGCAATCACACTCTCAATTTCCGCAGGACATTTGCACCACGCAGACAATTCAAACAGAATTTCCTCGACGTAAAAACATTGATCCAAAAGCCCCGAATCGACCAACTCAATTGTCGTCTTGATGTCGAGATTAAATGCAGCATTGTGCAAGAATGCATCTCGTATAACTTCAAATCCAGCAACGCTTGCAGCGGCCTTAAGAATGCCCGATGCTGAATTATTGAAATGCGAGTTGTACATAACAGCGCTACCAAAGATGTCCCAGTCTTTTTTGGCTTGACCGACAAGAATAATTGAACTGCTCTTACACCGCACGCAACAACCAGAACAATCAAGAGTCGATCAATAAAATCGATCACAGAGATCAATGATTCAAGCGACTTCACATAAATATATGACTTAAACGATGAACAGACTCCCATATTGAACCCCTAATTTGCCTTTAATACGTTCAAGCAAACATGGATGCCAATATTGTCAAGCGTGGCGGGTAAACGACCACGTGACCACGCCCCACACATCCAATTCAATGTCGGGCGGTACGATGATGGGGGGGATATCTTCTGCGGACGAATGCAGTTCAAAACGGCCGCGCCGCTGAACCAACTTCTTTACAGTGAACCCGCCTTCCCAGTTCACCATCACGATGTCCCCGCTCCTGGGCGTGCGCGAGCGATCGACAATCAGGGTGTCCCCAGGCCGGATCCCAAAGCCCACCATCGAGGTTCCGGTATCGGCCTGGGCAAAGAAGGTGGCCACAGGGTTGGAGATGCAGTGCTAGTTGAGGTCCAGCCCGTCGCCGGCGCCGTAGAAGTCCTCTGCGGGGCTTGGGAAGCCACAGGTCACGCGTACCGGCAGAAGCGGTGAAGAAGCCGCAGCAGGCGCAGGGTGGGCGTTGACGGTAGACGGGCAAGCCATGGGTGCAGCCGGTGTCGATGGCCCGGTATCCTACACCCATCGTTAGCAGGATTACTAACGAAGTTGACTGAACGTCTTCACTTAGGCACGCCAGGAAGGTCGCCTACTCGGTGTCAAACAAACGCGTGCTGTAAGGCGTCTGGGCGCACAGCGCAGCAAACACTTTGACCATGATGTCCGCCAGCGACGGGTGGGAAACTGCCTTCTCATACGCAGCGTAGACGGCTTGGTCGTACTTCAACAGCAGATCCACATCCCCAGCGGCGACAGCTTTAATAGCGCGGGTGTACACGGCTTGGTCGAACCATAGAGCTTTGGCGTAGGCCACAAGCGTTTCTCGATTTCGCGTGGCTTGCCCCTCAAGCTTGTAGTTCACATTCA
Source organism: Stenotrophomonas sp. AS012628 (assembly GCF_010608305.1). Lineage (NCBI taxonomy): Bacteria > Pseudomonadati > Pseudomonadota > Gammaproteobacteria > Lysobacterales > Lysobacteraceae > Stenotrophomonas > Stenotrophomonas sp. AS012628. The sequence goes on from NZ_VMBJ01000004.1 coordinate 71,186, forward strand.
TGTAGTCAGTCACCCCTTCAAACGACAACTCGTTGTTCAATATGTTCGTTACACGCTGCTTGCCTTGATTCAACTGCTCACTAGCTTGGAGCATGAGGGGCGGGTATCGGCCACTGGCGGTCTTAAAGTGTGTAGAGCGGAGCATGTCGTGAAATGCCGCTCCAACAATCCACTCATCAATTTCGCAGATCAATTTGTCGTCCGCACGCATGGATTGAGTTTTCAATTCAACAACCGTCTGATCCCCTGAAAGTTCACCGAAGGCCGTCCTCTTCGCCTGGAAAACACACCAAAGCTGGATGACTTCTTCGGCATGACGCGGCCCCTCGCGCAGCAAGCAGCGCCGCCACATCTGCGCACCTTGTTGATGAAGAAGATCCTGCTCCAAGTCCAGCGTTTGGTTCATCATTGAACGGCGCTGGATGTCGGCGGTTCGCGCGCGCGACCGCAACAAGAACAGCGACACCTGCGTATCCATATCGGGTGTGTGCGGCACTGCCATCTCCTTTTGAATTATTCAAAGCGTGATCCGACGCATGCATCCTACACGTATGCGGCTTTCGTACACCTGGTCAAGCCCAAAAACTCAACCGGTCGATGTTCCCGTCATTGTTTGGAACGCTCTTGGTACATCCGCACCGTCGTATGAACACAAGCGTTCCAGCGAAATCCGAAGCGTGATCCCGCACAACTGCTGAGCAACTTGGCGCATTTCCGCAAAGGACTTAAGCCGGTCCACGTGGTTGCCGTGGAGGATCTGAGACCGGCCCTTTTCGTAGATGTCATCAACCCATTTTTTCAGTGTCTTCGGCTCGGGCCACTTCGTGACGACCGCGTCGCTGTCCAAACCCAGTAGACAGCATACGGTCCGGCGAATTCCACTTGCTTTATCACCACCGGACAGAACGTCCAACGAAGCGCCAATCTTCGCGACAGCAACCGCGTCGTCAGGCTCGCGGCAACCTTCAGCAAACCAATGCAGCGCCATCGACCAACGCGCGCACAGTTGGGGGTGAGCAACATCGGGGGCAGTCAAAACGGCCCCTACAACTCGGGAAATGGACCCGCTTAGTTCACTGACGCGCTCCATAACAGCGCCAAATCGAGAGCCCCCAAGCATGGGCCTGAGCCTGGTGTTCCCGGATATATTGAGAAATCCATCCATCTCGCTGAGCGTGCGCGTCTCAAGCGGCTGCAAGCGGTCTTCAATAAGCCCCTGAATGACAAACGTATCTGGGGTCTCATGAAGCAGCGAGAGGATGTCTAAACAATTCTTTGCCGCGATATGGGCGAGCTTTCGTGAGAACTCCTGCTCAAAGCCCTCGATCGTCACTGCAACAACGGCGTTGCATGTGCCTAGCGACTCTTCGACGGCATCGAGCAAAAGGCTGGTACGTGCATCGGTTGGCCTTGCCGCGTCACCCTGCACTGCCAGCTTCCACGAAGGGTCGATCGAGTCATCCTCCGGACCCGAATAGATTTCAACGGTCTTCAACCAGTCGGATACAGACAGAACTCGGACCGGCCCAAGGAAGACAGGTCCTTTCCGCTCAAGTCCCGTGGTCCACGCCGGGAAGAAGTGGGTGACGGGATCGGCGGCCTCTTCTATTTTTGCTTCCAGCCGCTCAAGCAACTCACGCTTGGCTTTGCGAATTGCCGCTTTGTCCCCGCGCTGCAACAACCCGTCTGCATAAGCATGGGCCACAACCGGCCGAAGCATCTTGATCAGTTCCGCCACCTCGATCCGCACATCCGACGCGCGCCTGTTGCTGTGGATCATCCGGCCGATCCGGGACAGGCTCACCAGCGCTTGGCTGGAAAAATGGCATTGGCCTCCCCTTACAGTCACGAAGTTGGGGAACTCTCCCTCTGCGCTCCAATCGAAGTCCTTAGAGTTCACCCGCTGCAACTGAGCAATAAGCTGATCGATCTCGTCGTCCATCAGTGCCCTCACTCCGGCAAGCGTGTGCGGTACGGAGCAAGCTTCACGAAGCCGTCCTGATCCAAGCCCACAATTTTGGATGTGAGCGCGTACTGATTGAGATAGATCTTGACTGGGCGATCCTCGATCGTGGCCCACGGCCGCGCAACACCGTACGCAACCGCGTCCTTTTCACCGTCACTGCGGAACTCAAGCCGGTCGTGTCGGTAGTGCAGGCCCAGGACCTCGGTGTCGTCGCTGCTACCACAAGCCATGATCAACTCGCGCTCAGAACCGGCGCTGAGGGCTTTGAAATCGTCCAGAGCGAACGGTGGAAGTTCGTCAAACCACTTGACGCGGCGTTGCTCGCGGCTCAGAAGCACGCGATCGGCAACCGCGTCCATCACTTGCCTCAACGCGGCAATGTCCCTGCCCTGCTGCCCCGACTGTTCGCGCAGTTCACGGATCACCCGATCCCTGGACGCCACAACGTTGAACAGGACCACGAGCAAAAGCACCAGTACCACGATCCCCACGAAACCAGCCATAGAACCCCCTTCCTTGACGGTCCCAGTCTAGCTGCTTCGTGGTCGGGTGCGACGGAACCAAGGGATATGATGGCGGTCGGCATACCGAGCTTTTGGACAAGGACCGTGGAATGAGCATGGAAGACCTGACGGACCGGCAGTTGCTGGAACTCCATTGCACGGTCATGGAAACACTACGGGAACGAGGGGTGGTGCGCTCTTCCAACAACCCCGTGGCGGACTACACAGAGACGCTGGTGGCTCGCGCCCTCAACGCCACTCTGGCTGTGGGCTCCCAGGCTGGTTTTGACGCGGTTGGAAAAGACGGCACGCGCTATCAAATCAAGGGACGACGGCTTACCGCAGCCAACAAAAGCACGCAGTTGAGCGCACTGCGGAACTTGACGTCCAACCCTTTTGACCAACTTGCCGCCGTCGTCTACAACAGCACTCTGAATGTTGAGTACGCCGCCCTCATTCCGTTGGACGTGGTGGTGCATTTTGGTCGTTACCGTGCCCACACAAATGCACACACTCTGAATTTTCGACGCAGCCTATTGAACGAAGACGGCGTTATCGACATCACGAAGCTCATCGCTCAAACAGCGGCCGAGAAATCGGAATAGTCACCAGCCACCCATCCCATTCACGAAGCCAATGCAAATAGGACTTCGCACAGATCATGAAACACAGATTCACAAAGATCATCGAAAACAAAGCGCGATCGAAGCAGCCTGAACTGCACGACTACAGGCCTGTCTACACCATCCACATTACATACAAAGACAGCAAAACCCCGACGCCAGCATATTTCGTCTTCGTGTGCTTCTTAAACGCCGCAACGATGAGCGACGCCGCAGCAGAAGCAAGCGAACGCAACTTATCTGTACTCCAAGTATTGCTGCCCGTGTTCGATGCGATGTACCAAGACACCACCTACCGCCCGGCAACCATGGTCAACGCCATCTTGTACAGCATGGAAACGGGGATGGAACTGTATGAGGACTCAATTGAATTTGAGACTGTCCCGAGCGGTGCGCGCCGCACTGGCTTCATGGGCGCTTGCTATGGCCGAGAGTACATTCACATCATCTACAAATTGTTGCACACAGAAATCGAACGAATTCCCTCCACAGTCGTGGTAAGTGAGCTTCAAGGGCTGAGTTAGACCCGTATCTACAACCAAACCTGGCGGCTTCGTGGGCGGGCGCCACTCAGCCAGGGGATATGATGACGGTCTGCCGACCCCAAATATGGGCATTAAGCCTCGCAAGCGCTGACACTCTTTAGTCAAATCTCAAACCGAAAATCACCCTACAAGCTTTGGCACCAGCGCTCACCAGTTGTGCGTCCCGTCTCGTTGTGCATGGGGAGACAATGGTAGTCTCTCATATCGAGGCAAGTGAACGCCTCGATAACTTGTTACAAACTCTGGAGATGTCGCATGAAATGGAAGGTTCTAGGATGCTCCGCAGCACTTCTTGTATCCACCTGTGCTTTAGCGCAGGTGCCTGACGCTGACACGCAAGAAGGCAAGGAGATGCAGATTCAGATTCACAGCTATATGAGTGAACACCCCACGGTCTCGATAGATGACGCAATCACGCGCCTAGCGGTTCAAGGTGAGGTGATGTCGGATATTGAAGCGTTGCGAATCGAGTTCGCAGATCGTCTAACGGAACTGTCGATCAAAGACGCGCCAGATCAACACATCCTGGTGCAGCTCAAGGGGCCAGATCCAGTCGCGGATCGAACGATCAACACCGAGAGCGGGACGACCCGCGTGGTGTTTGAGGTTGGTCACAAGTACACCCAGGACGAGTTTTACGCGCTCCTTGCTCAGCACAGACCTCTTCTTCAAAGCGCCATACCAGGCATCACGGGGACGACTGGGTTCCCAGGCGAAGAACGGGTGCTGATTGACATAAACGGCGACAGCCGCCAAGCAGAAGAGTTGAAGGATACAATCAAGAAGCTTGAAAGAGTCACCGGTCTCAAGATTGAAGTCCGCCCCAACATGCCGAAGTCCGTCAACGCGGAGTATGTTGTTGGCGGCGCCCCCCTCCAATCTAACAATAGCTACTGCACCTCAGGATTTCCGGTTATTCATAAGGCCACTGGACGAAGGGGTATCACCACTGCGGCGCATTGCCCTGACAATCTGATCTATGGAAACTACGCAACCGGCGCAGGGAAGTACACCGTGCCGCTGACGTTCGTGGACCAGATCAATGATGCGAGCCACGACGTTCAGTGGCATACGGTGGGGTCACACACACCGCTCCGGGAGGTGTATGCCACCTCCACTTCGGATTACAGTAGGCGCCGCATCATGTACATGTGGACCAACGCTACTCAAGGCCAGAGCATGTGCTTCAGAGGCGTCACCAGCCAATACACCTGCGGAACTGTCGTGAGCATCAATCACAGGCCCGAGCTCGCATGCGGCCCAAGCGGAAACCTTCCCTGCGCGGACGCGTGGATACGCATCGAAGGATCGTCGTTGGCGTGCGGATTTGGAGATAGCGGTGCCGCTATCTTCTTCGGAGACAATGGATACGGCATTGTCGCTAAGGCAAGCCTGAAAGACGGAAGCTGCAAGGGAGTCTCCGCAATGCCTTGGGGCGCAGTGAGCGCATTAGGGCTGGAGGCGGGCGGTTAGTCTCTCCGACGAAATGTCCGGCTGAGGATGCAGAGCCAGCATCCTCAGCCGGACGTCAACGGACAGATTCTGAACACTTGGGATTGCTGTGGGCTCTATGGTCCTGCTGACGGCCTACACCCGTGACGCTGCCGCTGCCGACAGGCGCTACAAGGACCAACGGCTGCGGGTCACTGGGGTGGTTGCCGAAGAGCCCGCCCTGGCCTTTGAGGGCACAGGGATCCAGAACCGGCCCGTGGCTGTGCTGGGTCCGGCCCGCGAGGGCGAACTGGCCGGTTTGCGCAGTGGGCATGGCGTGACGCTCGATTGCCTGGGTAACGGGCACTCCGATGCTCAAAAACTGCACCATGGATCAGCAAGCTCACGAACACAGCCTCTAGGGTTGTGATCGACGGCCCATACGCATATCTAGTGGACTTGCTTCTGTGCGCATTCCATGACGGCCCTGTCTGTTCAGCTTTGCGGCTTGTCTTCACTGCGTGGCGCACTTATACCTTGCTTGGCCCTCGGGGGCAGGAGAACAAGATGACAAAGAAAATTCACGATATTGATAGCAGAACGGCAGTTTCTATTGCGCGCATCGTTGAAGAGATGGAGAACGGTGCAAGTGGAGAACTGATTGCAGCGAATTGCGGAAAGGGGCGACTCAATGGCGACTTCTTCCGCGACCTGATCATTTTCCAATCGGCCAGCAAGACCAAACCGGCTTTTACGAAAAAGGCGCAAAGAACGGTTCGCCGTATCACCGACGAAATCGCTGCGGAAGTGGATGCCGAACTTCCAACGACGCCCAAGCGTAAGCAGCGTGAAACCAACTCCTAACACCCCATACAACACCGCATACGCCCGCGCACAGCGGGCTTTTTTTTAGCCGCACCCAGGCGGGCGTGCCCAACATCGCGGCCTCGGGCGAGATCTGTTCAGCGTGGTGGACAAGGAGTGCGCAATGGATACGGATGAACTGACGGACCGGCAGTTACTGGACCTCCACTGCCTGGTCATGGAAGCACTTCGACAAAGAGGAGTCGTGCGCTCATCAAACAATCCCGTGGCGGACTACACGGAGACATTGGTGGCGCGCGCACTCAATGCAAAACTGGCCGCGGGCTCCCAGGCCGGTTTTGATGCGATTGGCCCAGACGGAACGCGGTACCAAATCAAAGGCCGAAGACTGACCGCAACCAACCGCAGCACACAGTTGAGCGCGCTGCGGAACTTGGCGTCTGATCCATTCGACCACCTCGCAGCAGTGGTCTACAACAGCTCGTTGAATGTCGAATACGCGGCACTTATTCCATTGGACGTAGTGAAAAGGGTGGGCCGCTACAGTTCGCACACAAACGCACACACGCTTCACTTTCGGCGTTCGCTATTGAACGAACCGGGAGTGGTCAATATCACCAAGCAAATCGTCAAGGCAATGGACGCATGAAGGCTCAATTGGATTTCAACGACTATCCGGACATCGTTGAGGGCGACATATTTTGGCGACCACCGCCAAGCGCACTGCAAAAAGTGCCCCAGTTCTATGAAAGGGCGACATCCGCTCTTTATATGCTCTTTCTTTCGGGCGGCTCAGACATCCCTCTTCGCGACGGGGTGCCAGCCGCGCTCCACGTAGCGATGCATGTCCGTGCGGCACTGACCGAATTCGTGGGCATAGAAGAGGCCATGAAGAACGCAGGACACGCCTATCGGATAACGAACAGCACAAGTCCACTTCTACATTTCATGAGGATGCTGCGCAACTATCAAATCCACATTGGCACACAGCCAATGGCGCGCAAGACCATCGAAATTGTTTTTGGAGGCTCAGATGCAGTCATAGAAATCGCAACGGTCGACAACTTGCGTACCGACGACTTCATGCAGCTGGATACTATCAAGAAGTACAACTCGTACAGCCGGAATGCGGTGGAACGAATGATTGAGTTGTTTCGCGATCAGCAGGAGCGGCTTGGTGTGTACGAAATTCTCAAACAAGGAACCAATCGTCTGATCCATGAAGTGCTCCAGGTCATCTAAAGATGGGCAATGGTTCGCCTACCAAATAGGTCCGAAAAAATTCAATGAGCACTTGACGGCTGCGAGCTGCTGTCGCTCGATGTGTAACATCTGTCGCAGCTTACGAGACTCGCTTGGTTCATGGTAGCGTCTCACCCAAGAGCAAGGAGCACTGAGGTATGTGTGGGTATTGCACTGAAAGCGCAGTGCTGGAAGATAGGTTGCTGGCAGTTGAGGACCCTGTGGATCCCTTTTTCTGGCCGCTCCACTTCCAGGTTGCCCCAAATTGGTTGACGGCGCTTCGCCAGCACTTCACGGGCAACAGCCACGCGCTGGATCTGGCGACAGAGGTGGTAGCTATGTGCCGGTGGTGGGACGACCGTCTTACGAATATCTCGTCGTTGTCGTTAAATGAACTGAGCTCGCTTCTCGGCAAGCCTATCGATGCGCTGGCCGCATCAACGCCGCCAGGACTGACTGTCGCTTTGAACGCGATTGATGCTTATCTGCAAGCCAACGTGACCGGGGTCGAGAGAGACAGTGAATGGGAAGGCGGCGCGCTTGATGAAGGATTCATTCACCTCTATCTCTCGCTAATAGTGTTGATTTGCAACTTACCTCATGATTCGCGTATTGACCGTCTCGCATTGGCGCAACCTGATCATACGCCCGCCTTCGATGGGCCCGATCTTTGGTTGAAGCGACGGGCACTGCGTGGCTGCGTCCAGCGAGATGGGGCCGCGTTCCTGTCCCGAAACGCGGAGGCCTTACGACTGGAGGACCTTGCGGATCTACTGATATCCAGTGTGCTTCAAATGGATGACCTTTTGGTTGTGCGCGCGTTGCTCGACAACAAAGAATGGTTTGAGACCGGTTTGGCTAAGAGTACGGTGGAGCAATATTTTGCAACGAAAGGGCAAGAATGCGAATGAAGCCGACTGAAGAACTCACCGAGAACGATGTAGTCACGATCACTGTTGAATGGTTGGAGCAACATGGATTTTCATGTACTGAGCCGCCAAAGCTGAATCGTAGAAAAGGCGACGACATCGCTGTTTTGGGGCCGGACGGAACGCGCCTTTTCGTTGAGTGCAAAGGCGCTGTATCACTGGCGGGCAACGTGCTGAACGATTGGGGCAACGCTGCCATGGCGATGTTCGGAGCCCTTCGCGAAACTGAAGGTGGGCGCAAACTAGATCTACATGCAATCGCTGTGCCCGACACAGGCCCATACCGAAAAACGCTGGGGCCATTGGAGGCGTTCATGGCTCGTCAAGGAATTCTACTCTTGTGGGTGCATGGGACCGGCGAGGTATTCTTGGGCGGTGCAACTGGGCGAATTTCTAAAACACTCGAATTTGAATCAGGGTTCTAAGGTCGTTTTGTCAGGTGAACAGATTTTGGGGTCTCTCACCGCCGCCCCTCCATCATTCCCTTGACCACAAAGGGCTTCTTGATTGAGGACGGCCCCATGCCCCTGAGATCACCACGATTGATCTTAGAACTGGTGGATGCCGAATGTTGTTGCCCGGCCAGATCGAACACTTTCAAAATCAGTCCAGTGCGAACGTTGATGACAGCCAACTTCTTGAGGGATGCGATTACCAGAGTCTGTTTTTCTTCCGACTCAAAGGGCCAATCAATTTTCGGAAACTCATACTCAGAGTGGCTACCCACGTACGGGCGCACAACACTGTACAAGTACACTACATCAATATCATCCTTTTGAGCGCGTGCATCAGCCCCACTCATTTCCACGTCAGCTCTCAGTGAAAGCTCCTTGTGCGAAAGCCCTGGAAGCCCACCGGCCTCCACCACTGATTGCTTGTCAAAAGCAACGTAATAGGCATCCCGCTTCGCCTTTGTGACAGACACGGACACCCCATAGGCGTTGCTTGCGTCGTAGACGCTTCTGCGAACGTTTCTTTCACCCCCGTAGACCTTGGCAATATCGTGGAATTCCTCGCCATCAAACCATCGGCTGCTGTACGTGCCGAGAGTGCGTACCCGCAGAACTTGTGCATCCGCGTCGAAGTCGTCCGTCAAACGCGCACCGGCACTGATCACACATAGATGACCGTCTCGCAAAGCAGATGGCTTAGTAGACAGCACGTTCTCAGTGCGCATCTTGAACTCATCGTTGGTTTCGTACTGATCTTTCGGCGGGATATTTCCTATCGCCGCAACCACCCCAATGAGCGAATGCCCCTTGAAGTTGGGACCGAGACTCACCCCCTCCTCTAACACGCACGCTTGCGTCAAAGGCATGTAGCCTCCGGCTGGGACTTGGGCTTTTGACTTGGCCGCACCAAAACCAGCGGGAATTACAGCCATCCCGACGCACAACAGCAGCAAACGCTTGAACACTGATCACTCCTCAATACCCAGCCCTTACAAGAGACTGCGCTTAAGCAAAAAAATAGACCAAAGATTAGATAGGCAACTCCAACAATGACAGTCCCAATGACAAAAATAGCGCCAGAACGTTGCGCACTCAGGAACCTTTTGGGCACCCTGTGACTTGTCCATGTTGAACGCAACCTTGAATTGATGCATCTGGCTTTGACCATTACCAACCCCTGCAAACCTCCCCCTTCCAACTAAAATCAATCGAAGAAGTTTTCCAAGTCATCGGACACAGTATTGGCATTGGCGATCACCGCGTCGTAAATTCTCAGCATCTTGGGATAGTCTTCATCACTGTCGCTGACACTGAACGGCGTGCTCTTGCCGCTGGAAATAAAGCGAAAAACAACGTAATCCCTCTCGCGCTCTTCATCGAAGTGCCGACGAATGATCAAGGTATATTGCTTGTGATCGCACACGTAGGAGTCATATTCACCATCACTCCAAACCAACGTTCCATCTTCGGTCTGCTGCAACAGCTGCGTCATGAACCCCTGAAATACTTTTGGTATCACTTGATTTTCTCCTTGCCGCGTTTGGTGTAGCCCTGCACTTGTCCCAGGTGCCCTGATATCGACATCAAGGCCCTTTGAGTTTTTACGGGGACACTCCCATTCTCCTGCACATGATCGGCAAAACGATATGACTGCAAGATCGAACGATTCTTACGATGCTCGGACTTATCGTCATTCATTGCATCAGGGAATACCTGGGTGTACAACCGAATGATCTTGACAACATACCGTGCAGAAATATCCTCATTTCGAGTAATTCCTTCGATGGCGGACTCAACAGCAATCTGGCACTCTGTAATCTCACGCGCGGTCATCAAGTCTTCAACCACCCGAACAACTTCCGAAACCTTCTGCTCGGCAAGTTCTGCCGCACTTCGTGTGCGCGCAAGCTCAATTAAAGCAATAATAACGGCGTAGATCGTAAGGAAGATGCTTATTGAGCCCAGTGTCTTGGGCAGACCATCATAAAGATCCTTGTCGTAGACAAAGCAACCAATAGCAACAATCAGCAAAGCCAAGAAACTCAACAAATGATCTCGTTTGCTTGGAACCCATCTGCGGTATCGATCTTTAATGCGCATTTTTAGCCCAAGATGAGATAGGCGGCACCGACAACGACCGCACCGATCAAAAAGTAGCGCCAAAACGATGCGATTTGTCTACTGCGTCCCTCAACGACAAACTGATTGAATGTGGCCCTACGAAATGCGTACATCGAATTCGCAATCATCAGGATCGCCGTCAAGTACGACTGGTCGCTGTCAAAGCTGGATTTGTACTGCATATCTTTGAGCAACAAGTTGACCACAGCCCCCGATATTGCCTTGGACTTTGCATCATTGACTTGCTGCATGGTCAACATCGTGAACGCCTGGGCAGCGTCTGCTGTGTCCTTGAACGAAAAATTGAACTCGCCCCGATTAAACGTAAGCGCCACGCCGTTCAAACGTCGTGCAAAATACTCGGCAAACTCTTGGTTGTGAGCTCGCACAACCACTTGGCTGGCAGAAAAGGCCGCCGCCACTGTCTGAGCGTCTGAGCCTGGCTCGTTGGCCTTATCCATCAACGGTTGCAGCCGCACAAGATCCTGTGCGAGCTCTGGCGTCATCTTCATGTGGTCGTCCATGCCCCTGTTCGGTGCATGATAGCCCAGCATAACCCTCATTCCCAACAGTCCGAACACCGGACATCAAAAAAGGGCGCATGCCTGCGCCCCGTCTTTGATCACCATTGCGGAACTCGATCAGTACGTCACCGTAAAGGTTACAGAAGCGGTGTAGGTGCCTTCCGCCAGCAGCTTGTAGTAGCCGAAGTGGTCGTCGCGCTGGCCGAAGTCATAGGACAAGGCAATTGGTTGGTGCGCGCCTGTTCCCACACCAGACAGAGCTAAGCCGTTGGCGTCGGTTCCGAACTTCGGAGCGGAACGGGTGTCTATTCCGCGATACAACGTCACGGGGTACTGGCGTGACGACGTGGCGGACGTAGCCAACACCTGTCCATTGGCGTCGGTGGAAGCCTCAACGATGTAGGGCAAGTCTTCGCTGCATGTCACGCCCAGGTTGTCGTCCCAACCTTGACCGGCGATGTCATGTACGTCGGTTTGATTGATGGTGTCGGTTGTGGACAGGTAGATGTCGCAAGTGGACGCGACAACGAACGAAAAGTTCATTGTGGCGGACTTTGAAGCTGCGAACGACGAACCGGATGCCATCAGGGCAACAGCGGCGGTTGAGCCATTGCCGTCGGCGATGTAATTGCCGGTTTCGGTGTCGAAGCTGAGCTTGTCGGTACCGACGAACTGGTCACCCCGGCGCAGCGCCACGTTGCCCTCGTACTGCGGCACGGTGGTGGTGCCCAGCAGCTGGTCACCCTCGATGTCGTTGTTGTTCACCGTCATATTGGCCAACCCATCGATAATTGGAATTTATTAAATGGGCGAAATTCCGAAAGTCAAGCTTTTGGAATTTTAAAAATGAGAAAGGCGGTCTTTCGACCGCCCATTAGACCATGCTCATTGTATTTCCTCAGAACGACCAGTTTGGATCGGAAAAATTCACATCACTGATGACAATCGGAACCGTAACTGCGGGCTCAGGATTGCGTTTGATTGGCTCGCATGGCTTTTCCTTTTCTTGTGAGGTGGAAGCCAACACCAACACCTCCCCGGTGGGCAATTCGTAGCTCGGCTGCACTGGAATGCGGGCACGCACACAATTGACTTGCACACCATCGATTCGCCGTGTATCACCGCGCGGGGACTGTGGGCGTTCAAATCCAGGCATGGCCCAAAAGCGCGTCCAAAATTGCGGTGCGTTGAGCACATGGCGATCATCAGCCTCGCAGAATTTTACATACGAGTTGTACACTTCTTTTTTGGGCGTCAGGGTGTTGGCATCGGGAACAATGCCAATGTCCTCGCGCCAGGCTCCAACACAATCGTTCTTATTGCGAATGGATTGTTTGAACGCTGTGGTAGCTTCGGGCCATTCGCTCTCCGGCATAAATCCACCGCGCCTAACGATGCGGCTGACCCCATCCAACAGCCAATCCAGAACAATGTGAGCTTCTTCCTTAAGAATGCGCTCGGCGAGATCCCCAATCTTGTTGAATGAGCCGTACCGCTGATTCCACTTGACCACGCACAAACGGCGGTACACGCCATCGGTTGCGTCGGTGATCATCGGCTCGTCATTGGAACTGACGATGTGGCAAGAGGTGTTCACGAACTCAACCATGTCGCGGTACAAAAACTTAGCAGTCAGCAGATCGCCGCCACTGAGAGCTTTGAAGGCCTCCTGATCAATGCCGCGCGCGCCCTTCTTTACTTCCGGGGTGAAGATCAAACTAGCGTTCACGCAGTTGGCGAGCATCTGTGGTTCACCGCACTTATCCAACCAAATTTGGGCGGTGCGGTGGTGGAAGCCGCGAATGATTGACGACATCACACCCTTGCCATTGCCACCCGTTCCAACCCACCACCACACCAATTGATGGGGACCAGGAATAAGCGTCAGGGCGCACTGCTCTTGAACCAGCGCTCTAATTTCGAGGTCAGGCAATGCGCTGGCGAGAAAGCGACCAAACATTGAATTGGCGGGGACGGCTTGAGGGGTGTGAAGCTTGTTGTAAGACGTGCTGACAGTCGCGTTGACACCAAATGTCATGCCAAGCTTCTTGTCAGCTGGAAGAACAGTAACCGTCCCGTCCTTTTCCACGTGGAGGTAGCCGTTCTTAGCGGCAATGACAATCTTGCTTGCGTCCAACTTGGGCAGTGGATCAAGCATGTTCGTGGCAAATTTGAAGCAATCCGTTGCGGCCGCATTGGTGGCCTTGTCGGGCATGTGTTTGAACAAGAAATCGGTTGCCAGAAGCGTTCCATCAGCCTGCGAAACGGTGTCCCAGAACACGCCATTCCATTTGTACGCCAGACCGTTGGCGCGGGCCCAATCTCCACACGCACCGCTGTAGATGTAGTTCACCCAATTCCATGCGGGCGTGTGGGAGGTCACAATGTTCGCGCTGTTGATTTTCTTGATTTTCGGCGGGCCAGCTTTCGTCTTGGCCTGTTTTGCAGCATTGGTGGATGGGGTTGACACCCCGACATTATTTGATACGTTGATTTTAGACATAAGCTTCTCCTATATGGTGCACCTCTTTGAAATCGCGCGGCTGCAACCGCGCGGTTTTGTTTATGCGTTCTTGGCCGACTGGAACAACCAACTGTCCTGGACCGCCAAATCAGTGAGTTCGCGGATGTACTCTGAAACCGTCAATCCACTGCGTTGCGCCACGTCCTCCAAAAGCGCCAACTTCTCCTGGTCAAACCGAAATGTCCGGTTAACCTTCTGAGGCCGCGCACGGCGACGGTATGGCTTTCTCTTTTTTGTAATCTTGAATTGCAAAACATCACCCATCAGAACCTCCATTTTTATGTAAATACAATTTAGTTCTAATTTATTTTTCTCACTTGTCAAGCATATTTTGCAATACAAATTTCAAAGCCCTTGTGCTGCAATGAATTTCCAGTTTTCCGACAATCATTTTTACCCGCATTTCCATCATTGAAGCTAACTTTTTAGCGGTGATTTGATAAAACCCCTCCAAAGCCTTATAGCGCAAGACTTGGAGCGCAATTTTCAATGAAATACGCAATACAAATTATTGCGTGAGTAGGGTGTTGAGTAGGGTGGTTAGTAGGGTCTTTTGAATCCACCCTACTCAACCGAAACCATTGGCATATATAGATCTCACTCTTTTTGAGTAGGGCGAGTAGGGTAAAACGTTAAAAATTTTATTCTGAGAACTCAATTCTGTTGTATTTGGCATTTTTCCCTAAAATATTTTTCAACAACCACCCTACTCACCCACTCACCCAGTTACGGCCCACTCCCACAAGGCTCTCGGTGAGTAGGGTCAACTTTAATTGACCTTACTCACGCAATAATTTGTATTGCGTTTTTTAATCGATCCTTGCTTTCATTTAAATGCCAAGCGACCAATACACCCTTACATTCGACGCTTCTTTCCGCTTTCAGCATCTCTCCCCTCAACCTGCTCCATGATTTTTCGCGCCATTCGCTCGTCCAGGATTTTCCGCGCCTGATTTGTGTAATACGAGTCAGCAATCTGCTCCGGCATGAACCCGTAGTCATCCAGCGCGTACAAATCCGCACCATTGTCCAAAAGAAAATTGATTGTCTCGCTTTCGGGGAACAAGAACGCAGCGTGCAACGGCGTAAAGCCTCGATAGTCACAATCCAAGTTGACATCAGCTCCGTACGAAATCAGCAACTTCATTGCCTTAATGTCCCGCTGCCTCACTGCCATGTGCAAAGCGGCGTGACCTGGGAAATCCATGTCACTCAATGACGCGCACGTATTTGGATCCACCCCCATTTTGAGAACATCCTCAAGCTGCCACTGATCATTGCGGGTGCAGTAGTGAACCATTGTGTAGCCACAAGAAAATACAATGTTTGTGTTCGCCCCGTATCGAACCAAAATCTCCAACGACTCCATTTTCTTGCACTTGAAAGCTAGCTCCACAAGACTGCGAAGGTCACCTTCTTTGTAGTAGGTTGAATCTGGGTCAACGCCGAGCTTCAACCTTTCTTCAAGCAGATCCAATTTCCCCTTCACAACAGCAAGTCCCAGGACCGACTTGCCGCGCTTGTTGTAGTTCTCCATTTCATATCTCCACATTTGCCCGCTGGGGCGATAGGGAAATATTGACAATGGCGAATGGATTTCTCCACATAAAAAAAGCCCCCAAATTGGGGGCCGAAAAGGACTGCAAGGGACAACTAGGGACTGAGGCTTAACACCGCCTATCTCAGTGCTTGCGTGAGGGCGTTTCTTTCGTGCAAAGCAATACGCTCTTGCACCACATCGCGCTGTTGTTTTTGCTCATCGAACAACACCTGCTGTGCTTCGATCATCAGTTCAGTGCTGCTCCACTGCAGCTCGGTGAGCAAGTCAAAAATACAGCCGACAATTGTGTTGTCGTCCAGATCCTTGGCATGTCCAATAATGACGCCGTTCGCCATCTGAAACGCTTGCAATTGCTTGCCGAGCAATTGCGCGCTGGGCATTACAGGATGTTGGAGCCATGCGTCCACGTCGCTCTTTCTGTAGCGCACTGGTG
This sequence comes from Stenotrophomonas sp. AS012628, assembly GCF_010608305.1. Lineage (NCBI taxonomy): Bacteria > Pseudomonadati > Pseudomonadota > Gammaproteobacteria > Lysobacterales > Lysobacteraceae > Stenotrophomonas > Stenotrophomonas sp. AS012628. Next base: position 86,865 of record NZ_VMBJ01000004.1, read on the forward strand.
TGGTGGACCATCGCTCGTCGGTGCGTTCTGGACGCTCCCCAATGGGTGGTGGCGGCATCCTTTGGTTGCGCAGGCGCTGCAACGTCTTTGTGCTGACCTGCATCAACACAGCGGCTTGTGCCGCAGTTAGGTGAAGATCCCCAGGTGCTTGAGCCAGCGCTTGGCGCTGCTGCTCGTCAACTCTCGCCATCGCCGCCTCCAATGTGCCTCATCAGATCGTGCCGCTGGACTCGGGCGCTGTGGAGTTCGTCTGGATCTCTAATTTGCATGGACGGGCATTGGTCGGCGTTTTGCGTGATGCTCAGTTCACTCATCCGTTAAACCTCGCTTATTTGGATTTCCACACCAATCTCTTGGATCTCATCCAAAATCATGTTGAGGCTACCAATTGTGGAGCCCATCTTACCCTTTAGACTATCTTTTCTTTGAACGGCCAGGGCATTGGAGAAGTTTTCCAATATCCAATTGCGCCTGCGGCGGACATCATCACCATCCAATGCCATCAAACGCTCATTGATGGGATGAAACAACCGTCTTAGTTCTTGAAATCGTGTGTGCGCGTATTGCGTGTAAGTAGCATTAGCTGAGCGCCGGTTCATTTGCCGCGCCTCCTCAACCATCCTTTTGAAGTTACGCACATCACGATACAGAAGCCTCAGTTCTTCGACCGAGAGCTTCCGCACTTTCTTTTTTTCATTGCGTTCGTCAACAAAGAGCATCCCATCACTCATAGCTCTTATTCATCCTTGGTATGTCCCTGCCCTGTGAGCGCCGCAAGCAAACTCAACTTCGAGCGTTCTGCGCGGCGGGCATAGTCTTCTTGACGGAGTTCCTCACGCACGGTCCAAGCATCATTCCGGAGAGCCTGCGCGCCCTGCGCGTATCCAATGAACTCGCACACCTGGGCGAAAAACCGTGCATTGATCACAAAGCGAATTCGTGGGCCAACCTGGGAGCGGCGGCGACCAGATTTGGCGACAACCGGCACCAGCACCGTTTCGGGTGTTGGGTCGAGAATTTCTGCCAAGTCCTCCAGCGGCAGTTGCCAGTGCCCGTCAATCTTTCGGGCACCTGGGTAACGGCCACTTTTCATGCCCTCGCGGATCTTCTGCAACACGCCCCGAGAGTTGGAGTTGCGACCGAGAACAACCGCTACTTCTTCCGGGTTCAACGCATGGCGCTTGGGCCAGTCCCGACGCAGGTTTTCCAACGCTTTTCTGCTCATATCGAGACAGTAGCAGCCGACCCAGGCTGGGGCAAACAACTGGGGCAAAAAGGGGGTGTTCGGAGATGTTTGAGGGTGTCTTAGGGTGTTTGGCTGACGGTGATCAACCAACGCACGACACGCCTAACTCACGGAAAATAAAGGGGTTCCCCGTCCACCCTAAACTTGCCCCTAAAAAGAGTTGACCTTAGGAGGGGGACGCTCTATCCAGCTGAGCTACGGGGCCATTGGCAGCGGGAAAGGATACCGCGTCTGGCTGAATGGACCAAGCGGGCGTCGTTCTGCGCAGCCCACGAAGTGGATATGCTGGCCCGCCGCGACCCGTTGTGAACTGGATGTCCGACATCTGGCGAACCCTCTCCGCCCTCGGCGACAGCCGCTGGCTGCTGCCGATGGCCCTGGTGCTGCTGATCACCCTGCCCCGCGCAGACGCACGCCTGAAATGGCGATGGCTGCTGGCCATCGCCGTCACCGCCGGCGTCACGCTTGCTTCGAAGCTGGCCTTCATGGGCTGGGGGATTGGCATCAAGAGCGTGCACTTCACCGGCTTCTCCGGGCACGCCGCGATGTCCAGCGTCATCTATCCGGTCGTTGGCGCGCTGCTGGCGGGGACCAGCAAGCTCCCCCGGAGAATCGGCCTGGTCATCGGCGTGCTGCTGGCCACCGCCATTGCCTGGACACGAATCCCGTTGCATGCGCATAGCCTTTCGGAGGTCATTGCCGGGCTGATGCTTGGACTGGGCTGCAGCACGTGGGCAATGCACACCGCGGGCCCCTCGTCTCGTCCTAACGCAGTGGCAGCCGCTGCTGCCGTACTCGCGGGAATGGTCCTGCCCCTCGCCTTGCCCGATGTCCACACGCACCAACTCGTCATCGCGTTGGCAAAGCTCATCTCTGGCAGGGCCGAGATCTTCCAGCATTTCTGAGAACTGCCAACGAGACCGCACAATTCCTTCACGTTCCTTGACAGAGCAAATGAATAGCAGCCAACATAGCGGTGGAAAAATTTCCCTCACGGAGTAGGAGACCCCGTAGATGAAGAAGATGATTGCCGCCCTGGCCCTGCTGGGCCTGTCCTCGCCGGTGTTCGCCCAGGAAGCTCCTGTCGCCGCCGAAACCAGCGCCGAAGTTGCTGGTGCTGAAGCTGCTGGCGCTGCCGCCACCGGCACCCTGACCACCGTCGCTACCGTGGGCCTGGGCATTGCCGCTGCTGGCGTGCTGTACAGCGTTGCTGCGGACAGCAGCAAGGACGACGCGGGCAACAACGGCGGTACCGGCACCACCAACCCGCCGACCGGCACCACCGGTACGACCGGCACCACCGGCACCACCGGCACCAACTGATCGGTCCGCCGAAGCAGTAACCCCGCCCTCGCCGGGCGACGTTCGGCGAGGGCTTTTTCATGCCCGATCGGGCCAGGAACAGATTTCGATGGACTGCAAGCGTTTCGTAGCCACAATGACGGTGGCACTCACCCTGACCGGCTGCATGTGGGCGCCAGGCCAGCATCTTCGCTCGAGCACCTTCGCTCGCGATGATCAGCCCATTGGCAACGACCAGATCGAACTGATTCCGATCACGCCCAAGTTGATCGCCATGGAGCGCGCCACCCGCGACGTCGCGGCGCTGCCCGCTGCCCTGACCCAGTATCAGCCAGGCCCCTACCGCATCGGTGCTGGCGACATTCTCTACATCACCGTCTGGGATCACCCCGAACTGACCGTGCCAGCGGGCCCGCAGCAGCAGCTGAACGCCGCAGGCCGCCTCGTGCAGTCCGACGGAACGCTGTTCTATCCCTACATCGGCAAGATCACCGCAACGGGCAAGACGCCCGGCGAACTGCGCGAAGAGATCTCCACCAAGCTGGCACGCTACATCGAAGCGCCGCAGGTGGACGTCTCCATGTTGACCTATGCCAGCCAGCGCGTCTGGGTCACCGGCGCCTCGCGCCAGGCCGCCACCGTTCCGCTGACGGTAACGCCGCTGACGATGGGCGATGCCATCAGCCAGGCAGGCCTTGACCCGGCACAGGCCGACCTCTCCGGCATTCGCCTGACACGTGATGGCACCACCTACACCATCGATCTCGATCGGCTGGGTCGCAGCGGCGGCGGTGACACCAATGTGTTCCTCAAGTCCGGCGATCACATCTACGTGCCTTATCTCGACCACAAGGAAGTATTCGTGGTTGGCGAGGTCAATCAGCCGGGTGCAATGAACTTCAAGACCGGCGAAATCTCCCTGAGCCAGGCCCTTGGACGTGCGCGCGGCCTGCTGCAGACCACGTCGAATGGCAACGCTGTCTACGTGATCCGCGGCTCGAACGACCTGCAGAGCACTCCGTCGCAGGTGTTCCATCTGGAAGCCAAGTCACCGACCGCATTTGCCGTGGCCAGCCAGTTCGACCTGCAGCCCGGCGATGTCGTGTTCGTCGGCGCCGCTGGCGTGACCCGCTGGAGCCGGTTCGTGAACCAGCTGCTGCCGTTCACCTCCATCATCAGCAACGCCGCCAGCGCGCGCAGCGACCTGGACAAGTAAGGTGGCCCGCACCATGAGCAGGATCGCTCAGGCCGCCACCCGACACGCAAACCGCCAGCGCCCCGTGGCGCTGGCCTTGCTTGTACTCATCACCGCAACCAGTTGCGGCGTGGTGGGCAAGACCAGCGTCAAGTCGGTCCAGATGGCGCTGCAGGGCAAGCCCGACGTGGACCCCACGGCCGCCGAGGTAGCCGCCAATCGATTCCCGCAGATCAAGGTCACCGGTCCGGCAGGCGGCGCCGTCTTGGTGCTTGGCAACATCGACTCCGGGCGCCAGGCCTGGTACAGCTCCGAGCGAAGCATCGTCTTCCTCCGTGATGGTGTCGTCGTCGGAACCCACGGCAGCAGCCCGGAGCTTCAGGACATGACGCTCGAAGGGGACTCCCCCTTCCACGCGCTGCACCGGATAGCAGACGGCACGACCGTGCAACGCCGATACGACGTGATGCCTGATTATCGTTATGGAATGAAGGTCATCGGCACCCTGACCACCCTGGGCAAAGAGAAGGTCCATATCCTGGAGAGCGAACGCGAGCTGCTGCACGTGCGGGAGCAGCTTCAGGGCGAAGGCTGGAAGCGCGACAACCACTACTGGGTCGATCCTGCCAACGGGTTCATCTGGAAGAGCATCCAGGCCATCGCACCCGACACCAGCCTTGAAGTTGTCCAGCTCAAGCCCTACTCGCAGGACCTGCAGAACCGATGACACTGCGACCGATCATCCTTGGGCTGGCACTGGCGCTGGCCACCCATGCGCACGCCTCATCGCCGATTGGCGTCGAAGCGGTCGGCCATGTCCGTAACCCTGGCGCACACACCCTGCCTGCCCGGGCCCGCCTCAGCGCGGCAGCACTCGCAGCAGCACCGGATACAGAAGCCTACATGCCGGGAGCGGCGCTTCTGCGACAACGCTCACTGCTGCCTCAGACCCGCCTCAAGGCCGGCCTGCTCTTCGACCTTGAAACGCTCGCTTCTCAGCAGGACGCCCCGGAGCTTGCCGAGGCAGCCGCTCTACTGGCGCGCGAACTCGGGGATCTACCCGTAACGGGGCGTGAGCCACAGCTGCTTGATCCGCGCCGCCTTGAAGCAAGCGCCACGGAAAATCGGCCCGCACTTGAGGGCGACCGCGTTGTCTATCCCGGCCGACCCGATACCGTGCAGGTGACTGGTGCCGTAGCACAACCGTGCAAGCTCGAACATCAGTTCTCGCTTGACGCACGACACTATCGCAGCGCCTGCCCCATCCTGCCAGCGGCGAGCCGGGATGATCTCTACGTCATCCAGCCCGACGGCAAAGTGCAGCAACTCGGCGTGGCCCTGTGGAACCGCAGCACACCCGTGCACCTTGCTCCTGGAGCGGTGATCTATGTGCCGCTGGACGCCGCGAAGATCCGCACGATTGCCCCCGATGTCAACGAGGATGCCGTGCGCTTCCTTGCCACCCAGGTGCTGGATGCACCCGGAGTTTCATACTGATGCGCCATCGTTCCATCCCACTGGCACGCACCAGTGCTGCCCTTCTCAGCCTGAGCGTCAGTGCTGTATTGCACGCACAAGCCGCCCCTGCTCCCACCGCGAGCGACTGGGGCGGCGTTGGCCTTCTGCAGACCCCCACCGCACGCATGGCCGACGACGGCGAGGTGAGCTTCACCGCAAGCCATACCTCGCCCTACAGTCGCTACAACGTGGTGATGCAGCCCCTGCCCTGGGTCGAAGGCGCGTTCCGCTATGTATCGGTAGCGAACCGACGCTATGGCCCGGAATGGCTGAGCGGCAAGCAGAACTACAAGGACAAGTCGATCGACCTGAAGGTCCGGCTGTGGCAGGAAAGCCGATGGGCGCCTGAGCTGTCCGCAGGCTTCCGCGATATCGGCGGTACTGGCCTGTTCTCCAGTGAGTATCTGGTTGCAAGCAAGCGATTCGGGCCCATCGATGCAAGCCTCGGCCTCGCCACCGGCTACATCGGCAATCGAGGCGATTTCTCGAACCCACTTCGAGTGATCAGCGATCGCTTTGAAGAGCGCCCGCGCGCGCAGGGCACTGGCAACTTCAACAGCAAGGGCATGTTCCGCGGTCCCGTCGGCATCTTCGGCGGCATCGCGTACCAGACCCCCTGGGAGCCCCTGCAGCTGAAGCTTGAGTACGACGGCAACGACTACACGCGCGAACCACAGAACAACAATCAAACGCAGAAGAGCCCGATCAACCTGGGCGCAAGCTATGCCGTGAATCCCAACGTGCAACTGCATCTTGGCTGGGAGCGCGGCGACACAGCCATGTTCGGCATTACCCTGCGCGGCAATGTGGCACGAGCGAAATCCACGCCCAAGCTGCTGGATCCGCCCCCAGTTGCACGTGCATCCGCGGCACCCTCTGCGCAGTCAATCGATGACATCGACTGGCCCGCCTTGAGCCGGACCCTGGAAGAGAATGCCGGCCTTCGTGTCACGGGCATCAGCCGACGTGGATCGGAAGTCATCGTCAGCGGCGAACAGCGCCGGTTCTACTACCCGGCGCAGGGAGTTGGCCGTGCGGCGCGCATCCTGGATTCCGAACTGCCATCCGATACCACCTGGTTCACGATCGAGAATACCCGCTTGGGCGTACCCGTCGTGGAAAGCAGCATCGAGCGCAGCACCTTCAACAGCTACCTCGACAATCGTACCCCGCTGAGCGAACTGGCCGGCCACATCGAGCAGGCAGCACCTGCGCAGCAGCGCCGTGAGAGCCTTTATGCGGCGCCACTTCGGCGCTACGATGGCGCGTTCAATATTGGGTACCAGCAGCAACTCGGCGGTCCCGATGGCTTCTTCCTGTTCCAGGTCGCAGGCACCTACTCGGCCAATTTCCACTTCACTCGGAATACCTGGCTGAGCGGAACGCTCAGCTACAACGCGTACAACAACTACGACCGCTTCCGCTACGACGCCCCAAGCAACCTGCCCCGGGTCCGCACGAACATCCGTAAGTACTTGACTACGGAAGACCTGACCCTGACCAACCTGCAGTTCACCAGCAATCATCAGCTGGGCAAAGACCTGTATGGCTCGGCCTACGCCGGGCTGTTCGAGGCCATGTACGGCGGTGTGGGAGGTGAGATCCTCTACCGCCCCCTCAATGAGCGCTGGGCCGTGGGTGCCGAGCTGAACTGGGTGAAGCAGCGCGATTTCGATCAACGCTTCAGCTTCCGCGACTACAGCACCACCACCGGCCACGCCAGCTTCTATTATCAGTGGGGCGATGAGCACAAGATCACCAGCATGATCAGCGCCGGTCGCTACCTGGCAAAGGACTGGGGCGCCACGGTCTCGGTCGCGCGCGCCTTCGACAATGGCGTCAACATGGGCGCATACGCCACCAAGACCGATGTTTCATCCAAGGACTTTGGCGAAGGCAGTTTCGATAAGGGCATCTTCATTTCGATCCCCTTCGACTTCCTGCTGCCACGCTCAACCCGCGCGCGTGCAACGTTCGCTTGGAATCCGCTGTATCGGGATGGTGGCGCGCGCCTGAGCCGAAGCTATGCGCTGTACCAGCTGACTTCAGAGCGGGATCCGGACTTCTTCTTCAACAATCTCGACAGAATCGACGACTGACGACGGGCATCCACCCCACTCGACAGAGACCAAGGAAGGGCCGGCTGTCAGCGCAGCCGGCCCTTCTCGTTTGCCTGCGCTGACCTGGTGTCCTGCAGCCAAAAGAAAGGGCCGGTTGCACATGCAACCGACCCTTCCTCTCTCCCGGAGGTGAAAGCCCTTCAGCTCACCCCTTGGAGCAATCACTTCTCGCTTGAAGCGTACTCGTAGTAGCCATAGCTGTAATAGCCCGTGGCACGCTTCTCCACCGCATTGAAGATCGCGCCCTTCACCTTCACGCCATTCTGCTCGAAGCGCTTCATCGACAGCTCGATCTCCTTCGGCTGGTTCACGCCGAATCGCGTCACCATCAGGGTAGAGCCGGCGTGGTTGGCCACAATTGCGGCATCGGTGACCGCAAGAATCGGCGGCGTATCGACGATCACCAGGTCGTATTCCTTGGCCAGGCCCTCCAGCAGCTGCAGGAAGCGCGGGTGCATCAGCAGCTCGGACGGGTTCGGCGGAATATCACCGCGGGTGATGTAATGCATGTTCTCCAGGCCCGGGACGGCATGAATCGCATCCTGCAGCGTCACCTTGCCGGCCAGCACGTCAGACAAGCCCCCGGAATGCGACACGCCCAGCACCTTGTGCAGGGTACCCTTTCGCATATCAACGTCGACGACAAGGACCTTCTGGCCCGCCTGAGCGACGACAGCCGCCAGGTTCGCCGAAATGAAGGTCTTGCCGACACCGGGCCGCGGGCCCGAGATGGCCAGAATGTTGTTCTTGGCCTCAAGCATTGCAAAGTGCAGGCTTGTGCGGAGGCTGCGCAATGCCTCCACCGCAAGGTCGGCAGGCTCGGCGGCGGCCAGAAGGTGGGACCGGCCATCTGCCACCACGCGCTTCTTGCCACCCTTGCCCTTCTGAACCTTCAGAAGATTCCGCGAGTTGCTGAGCGGAATGGCGGCATACACGGGCAGCCCCAGCTCCTCGATCTGCGCCGGATCCTCCACGCCAGGATTGAGCATGCGGAGCAGGAAAACTGCAGCCGTGGACAGGAATGCGCCCAGCAGGAACGACACAAGAACAATCAGCGGCTTGCGAGGCTTCACCGGCTTGCTGATATCAACGATCGCATCATCAACGATCCGGACATTGCCAACCGTACCGGCCCGCGCAACATCCAACTGCTGCGCCTGGTTCAACAGCGCGGTGTACAGTTCATTGCTGACCTGCAGATCACGGGTATGTCGCAGCAGCTCCTGCTGCGTATCAGGCAGTGCGCTCACTTCACGACGGAAGCCACTCTTGCGTGCCTCAAGCTCGCCGATCTGGTTCAGCATCGCACGGTAGGCCGGATGCTCGCGCGTGAAGCTGCGATCCATCTCCGCCTGCTTCAGGCGCAGCTGCTGGATGCTGGCCTCAACGGCGACCTCCTGCTCGAGCAGACCCTTGGTCTGCATCGTAATGTCGACGGAGTTCGAACGGGACTGGTAGGCCGCCATTGCCGCCTGCGCGTCCTCCACCTGCTTGCGCACGGTTGGCAGCTGATCCTTCACGAAGGCAAGCTGCGTTGCGGCCTCGGCAGAGCCGCGGTCGACATTCTGCCGGACGTAGGCTTCAGCAATGTTCTGCACCAGCGCCTGCGCACGATCCGCATCGGTGTCTTCGTAGCTGACGCGAAGAATGCCCGAGTCCTTACCCTGTTCGGATGCGCGGATGTCTTCCTGCAGCCCGGCGATGACATCGAGGCGACGTTGCTTGGTCAGCGCGAAGCGCATGCCCGGATTGGCATTCAGGCTCGCGACTTCAATCTTGATTCCCCGCGCCTCGGCCGGCATACCGACCTTGCCGGCAAGAATGGTTTCGCCCTCGCCATCAAGCAGCGAGTACTCCCCAGCCTTGTCACCTGCAACAAGCATCATCGGCTCGTCGAGCAGCCGTGCCGGAACATCCAGGCGATGGATCTTCAGCTCATCGCCGCCCCAGCCATAGCTGGAAAGCCCCAGAACCGGAGCCGCCACTTCACCCTCGGTCTCACCCGAGAAACGACGTGCAATCAGCCCGCCCACCAATGGGAAACGCCGGGGCTCGATGACCGTCTCAAGCTGCATCTTGTCGACCGCGGTACCGACGATCGTGCGCGAGGTCAGCAGCGCAACCTCAGTGGTGGACGCGGTACTGCCGCCGCCGCCAAGAGAGGTCAGATCTGCAAGACCCGGAATGGTCGGCATCTTCGACTCAACCTGCACCGTGGCCTCTGCCCGATACACCGGCGGCGTCAGGATCGCGTAGGCGGCGCCAACCATCGCGAACAGGAAGGTTGTTCCCAGGATCCACCACTTGCGGTCAATCAGAACGCCCAGCAGATCCCGCAGATCAATCTCGTCGTCTTCGCGGGTGGGCCGCGCACTGGTTTCCTTGGTCATAGCTTCCGTTTCGTGAAAAAACCGCACCAGTGCGGCAATTACTTGATGTGGCTGGCCCAGCGGGCAACGCCCTGCTCGATCAAACCGTAAACGTGTTCGAACGCGATCCTCTGCTGGCGGTAGGGGTCGGGGATCTCCACCCTTCCATCCCAATGCCCCAACAGGAATGTCTTGCCGCTTACCTGAGGAACCTCGCGGGCGATTCGCGCCACGTGGGACTGCTCCATCACCAGCACCAGATCAGCCGCCGCCAGCACGGATGGCGTCGCCAGACGCCCTCGATGGGCGCTCGGATCATGCCCCTTCTCCCGAAGCAGCTCTCCCGCGGTCTCATCTATCGGCCGACCGACCAATGCCTGAAGCCCTGCGGAAGAGACATCTACCCCTGTGCGATCCCTGAGTTGGTGCCGCATGAGCACTTCTGCGGTCGGGCTTCGACAGATGTTTCCGATGCAGACCAACAGCACCTTGTTGAACATGGGCCAATCCTCTGGCGGGGCGACGTGAGGTGCATAACGTCAGTCACCAACGCTTCGCATACGAAAGTTAGCCAAGCAGCATACCTGACATGAGGGTGTAACTGAACCCAGCCCTACCAGGCCGATGAGGCGGCGCCCCTGGCCCTAACCCCGGGAATCCGGACGCAGGTCACGCCTTGGTGAAGGTTCTGTTATCATCCTGTGATCGATTGTAACAGCTAACGGGTTGGACTGACGGCCGGATTGGCGCCGCCAGCCCGCCGGGCAGCGAGGCGATTGCTGGATGCACGGATTCTCTACAAGGAAGAAATCGACATGTCTTACATGCCTGCACGGCACCACGCTGGGCTCTGGAACGCTTCAGGAAACAGGTTTGCCCCTGCGCTCAGCCTAGCTCTGCGGGTCGGAGACCCGATTGTTCTGGTGGTAGCCGCGCTGGCCGCCTACGCGATGAGATTCGGCGATCTGCACATGCCGATGAACTATGCCCGCTTGGTCTCCATCACCGTTCTCTTCGCACTTCTCGTCCTTGGGTCCTCGTCATTGTACGAGAGCTGGCGCGGGCGCGGGCTGCTCGCCGAGTTCGGCAAAGTCCTGATGAAGCTGGCCGTGATTTTCGGCGGCCTTCTCGCCTACTCGACCGCGATCCAGGTAACCGATGAGCTTTCACGCATATGGCTTGCCTCGTGGTTTGGCATGAGCCTGGCTGGCGTAATTGCACTCCGCATTGGCGTTCGCGGCATTGCCGGCTGGATCCGGGCCCGGGGTGCAGACTTGCGGAGCGCCGTCATCGTGGGCGCCACGACCGATTCGCAGCACATCGTCAGCTCCCTGAGGTCGGCATCCTGGGCAGGAATTGAGGTGCGCGGCTGGTTCGGAACCCCCTCTGACCGCGGCAGCGTGCAGCATGCAAGCAAGCTGGGGGAACTGGATGGGCTCGGCGCGTACGTGGAGGCCAATCATATCGACCAGGTGTGGATTGCCCTGCCGATGCGCGACGAAGACAACATCGCGATTGCCCTGAATCAGTTGCAGCATTCCACCGCCGATATCAAGTTCGTGCCTGACATGTTCGGGCTGCACCTGCTGAACCACTCCGTCGAGCAGGTCGCGGGCCTTCCCGTCATCAATCTTCAGCAGACCCCCCTTCAGGGCGGCGCCCGCCTGATCAAGGCCCTGGAAGACCGTATCCTTGCCGGCCTCATCCTGCTCATGATCTCACCGATCATGCTCGCGATTGCGGTGGCGGTGAAGCTGAGCTCCCCAGGCCCGATCTTCTATCGGCAGGAGCGGATGAGCTGGAACAACAAGACGTTCTGGATGCTGAAGTTCCGCTCTATGCCGGTCGACGCCGAGGGCGCGTCCGGCGCAGTGTGGGCGAAAGCAGGCGAGAATCGCGCTACCCGCGTGGGCAGCTTCCTTCGCAAGACCAGCCTGGACGAACTACCACAGTTCATCAACGTCCTGCTGGGCGACATGTCGATCGTTGGACCAAGGCCGGAGCGGCCGGTGTTCGTGCACAAGTTCAAGCACGAGATTCCGTCCTACATGAAGAAGCACATGGTCAAGGCGGGCATCACTGGCTGGGCCCAGGTCAAGGGTTGGCGAGGATCTACAGATCTGCAGAAGAGAATTGAGTGCGACCTATTTTATATTGAGAACTGGTCACTCCAATTCGACCTCAAGATAATATTCATCACAATCTTCAAGGGCTTCATACACAAGAATGCCTATTGACCCAAGAGCAATTACACCCAAACCCTTGATCAGTAAAGCCTGAAAGGCTTGAACGTGTCGAATAAAAACAACAACATCCCACACCTGGTGAGGACCGATTTTCAGAGAATCTACGGAAGCTCAAGTGGCGTTCGTCCGCTCGCACGAGCACTACTTAACCCGTCGATACGAGCTGCGCTTCTCATTCGAGTGGCGCTTGCAGGAAACACGGTCATCCACGCGCTGGCAAGAAACATTTTAATCAGCTTGCACTCAATTGATGTAGGTCGAGGCGCCGAGATTGGAGAAGGAATCTATTTACCTCACCCAATGGGAATTGTTATCGGCGAGGGAGCTAAAATCGGAAAGGGCGTCACGATCTACCATGGAGTAACCATCGGAAAGCTCAGAGAAGCGTACCCCACTATTGAGGACAACTCGACGTTATTTCCCAACGCAGTGGTGATCGGAAACTCGACTGTATCCAGAAAAACAAGAGTTGCGCCCAACTCAGTAATCAGACCGCATGACGTCAATTCATAAACTCTTCTGGTACGGCCTCGCACTATCACTACCACTGATTGCACAGTCGACGCTTGTCGGCGGCAAACTAGTACCTGATGCCGACTCTGCCTACTACTTGGCCACCAGCCTACTTCTTACCGCAGTCCAGATTGGGCAGGCAGCCGCATTCCAGACGTCACTATCGACAGTTTCTTCTTATCAATTTTCCCGCAAGACTCGCAGCCTAATTGCGCTCGCAGGAGCATCTGCACTCGCACTATCCCTAGCATTCTCGGATCAATCGCTAGCATTGACCTGCACCACCATAGCTCTCGGAATTCTAGCAGGCGCAACATTCTCTATCAGTAACGCATACCTTCTTGCCAAAGGAACTGAAGTTAAATACTTCAGGAGGCTCTTCTTTCGAAATGCCTTGGTACTCACACTATGCGTTACCTGTGCCAACGCACTCCCCCTCGACAGCACAGCCGCAGTTTGCTGCGCAGCTCTCATTATCCTATTCATCTCGATATTTGACCCAACGGTCGCAACACCCGAAGAAGCGACACCCGCTCCCACACCAAGCCGTCAACACCTCATATCAATAGCGACTGGCGTTGCCGCATCATCACTCTACAGAAATGATCAAAATCTCGTTCGCGCAGCATCTGAACCTTCGGTAAGCTTCGCCCAGATACACAACACTTTTCTTTTCGGCGCGGCAGTTCAAGCGGGTGCAGGAGCATTGCTCACATCACTGGTACTACCGCGAGTAAGAGCGACGGGCAACACCGAGAGGCTTAGGAGGCTACTGGATGCATCAAGCGCTACGACATTGATCGCCGCGGCCATCATCGGATTCATTTCCAGCAATGAAACTCTAACCATCATCAGTGCGTCGGTGATCTTGGCATCCAATCAATGGGGATCATACAAGCTCCATCTTCAAGGAAGATCACTACAAGTTTATGCAATTGGCACGACTGCATTCGCCTTGCTGGCCACACTTCTCGCTAGCGGGATCGATCCCGGCTATTCATATCTCCTCTTCGCTGTAGCCACACACGTCGCAATTTCCGCCTTCGGTTTCGCCAAAAGATGATCACAAAGCATGCCTCGACCTCTGCGAGCCTAGCATCCATCGCACTGATAATAGTCGCCACTGCCGCAGCACTGGTTGAGGCCGGGATCGGTGCATCCTTAATGCTCTCGGCAATCATTCTATTCACTTGCCTGTGGATAGCGTCCAGGTCACGGATACCGCTTAGCTGGATTGCCGCCGCCCTAATCTTGAAGACGCTCTATGCGGGCGACATTCTTTTGGCTGTATTTGACGGACGACCTCTGCGATACGCACCAGAGGTCGGCGCCCAGGCTGCCGAGATTCGCGCCCAATGCTTGCTCATGCTTTGCATCTGGGCACTATCTTTCCTCACAGCAGCCTCCCATCTCGCAAGAAGCTATTCAGGGTTAGCCATCAACCTGGACCAGAAGCCGTCGCCAAAGGCAATTCCGATCCTTCTCATTCTGCTTTCCCAGATTGCGTTCGCAGCCATTGTAAATCAGGTCGGCGGCCTCAGCACTATGCTTGCCAACATGAGCAGTCGCTATGAAATCTACTTCGGCATCGGATTTCTAAGAGTCATAGTCGGCTTTGGTGCTGTCGGATGTGCCATTTACTACCTCAGCGGCCGCAAGCGTCTGGCTTGGATAATCTCGGTTCTAATATTCGCCGAGCTCGCCATGCTTGGCGGGAGAAGCTTTGCCTTGTTCTCCACAATTGCACCAATTGCGATGCTGTGGCTTGCAGAACGCAAGAGCATCCCGATTGCAAGAACGGCGATGATGGCTGCACTTGGGATCACTTTTGTTAGCGCTCTAGGGACATACAGATCTTCCCAACTATCACAGCAGTACCATACCGCAACCGGTGTTTTTTTAAAACTGGTATTAGACACCGGAGCTGCAGACAATTTCCCCAGCCTCCTGTCACTCCTTAGAAGGGACGCGACACCTTATGCAGGCGCTGAAATTGTGGCGTCAAGCCTATTCTCCGCCATTCCCCGAGCCGTTTGGAAAGATAAGCCCATGACGGATGAGGCTGCCGCGGTAGGCACGGTGTTAGCAAATGCGGGAACCGTAAACTGGGGACTCCCAATTGGACCACATGGCCTGGCCTTCTATACCGGGGGAGCCATCCTAGTTCCGCTCTTCGGTCTCATAGCCGGGACATTCTTTAGTTTCGTCCTGAGAATGTCGGAGAGGAATCTCGCGTGGGCAAGCATTTCTCCATTTTTGGCACTTCTTGCTCCAGATGTTATCTCCCCATCCACCTCTGCCCGAGCCTTGGTGCTCATGGCAGTTGCAATCTCTCTGTCAATCGCGCTCCGTGTACGGCTGAAACGATGAAGATACTTGTCGTCAACAATTTCTACTTCCCTCACCAAGTTGGCGGAGCCGAGGAGTCACTTCAACTTCAGTGCGAAGCGCTCATGGGACTAGGACAGGAGGTGCATGTACTTACAATTGCGCACGACGAGCAGCCGCGCATTGCGAATGTCAATGGCGTAACTGTGCACTATCTCGCCACAGCATTCTCCGGCGGCTCCCCACTGCAGAAGAACAGAACCCTGCTCAGAAGACTGGGCTGGCAATTTGGAACATCTGCTCAGGTTATCGCACAAACCAGGATATTTCGCCTTCTTAAAGACGGAAAGTTCAACATTCTGTATGCGAACAACCTACCCGGAATCGGGAGAGCTGTCGTATTGATGGCCAGAATGCTCGGCATTCCTGTAGTTGCGGGACTAAGAGACTACGCATGGATTTGTCTACGGCAGTCTCGCTTTGAGGGAGGAAAGAACTGCGAGTCGACGTGCATGAAGTGCCGCATTGGCTGCATAGGAAGAAGGGCCCTTTCAAAAACCGTTCGTGGCGTTGCCGCAAATAGCAAGATACTTCTCGAACCATTCGAAAGGGACTCCGCCTTTACTTCCGCAAGGAAGAAAGTCATATACGCAGGCGCCCCAAGCACAGGTAGAGCCACGCCCTTATGCGGCGCGAAACATAACGAGCTCACCTCAGTAAGAGTAGGAGTGATGGGTCAGATCCAGCCATCAAAGGGCTTCGACATTTTCCTGGATGAAACAAAAGATATCGCACTATCAGGACAGATCAGCATTGTTGTTTCTGGATCCATATCTAGCGACTACGCTGTAAATCTTCGCAATAGACATGATACTGATCGAGTGAATTTCACAGGCCACATCAATCGCTCCGACTTCTTCTCTCTAGTTGACATAGTAGTCATCCCCTCCATTTGGAATGAGCCACTCTCTCGCGTCACGTATGAAGCTCTTTCACATGGAAAGGTGGTAGTCGCATCCACCCATGGAGGACAGAAGGAAGTAATTAAAGATGGATATAATGGATTTATATACACACCTGGAGATGGATCACTGAAACTCATTCTCATGAAATTAATTAACGAGCCGCGCACGATTGCGGAGATCGAGTCAAACGCAATCAAATCTGCCCAGCACTACACGCCACAGCGTGCCGCCGCTGACTTGCTTGATTTGTTTGAAACAGTTGAGAATTCGAAGTGAAGATCTGCCTAGTTCACGACTGGTTAGTGACATACGCCGGCTCCGAAAGGGTACTTTCCGAAATATCCAAAGCATTCCCAGGCGCCGACATTTTTTGCATAGTAGACTTCCTTTCCGAAGCTGATCGAGAGAGAATTACTCAAGGGCGCTCAACCAAGCAGACTTTCATCCAAAAGCTACCCGGCGCAAAAAAACATTACAGAAACTACCTTGCTGTAATGCCAATTGCAATAGAGCAGTTAGATCTTTCCAGCTACGATGTGATTATCTCAAGCTCGCATGCGGTCGCCAAAGGGGTGCTAACCGGACCCGATCAGCTGCACATCAGCTATGTTCACTCTCCGATTAGATATGCATGGGATCTTCAGCATCAGTATCTGCAGGAGTCCGGCCTCACCACGGGGCCGAAATCATGGATCGCGAGAGCCATACTTCACTACATTCGACTTTGGGATTCGCGAACGTCAAACGGAGTTGATCACTTCATCGCGAACTCAAAATTCATTGCACGAAGAATAAATAAGGTGTACGGAAGAGACGCGGACGTGATATACCCTCCTGTCGACGTGGAATCCTTCAAGTACAGAGAAGGCAAGGAGCAGTTCTATCTTTCTGCATCTCGACTCGTGCCGTACAAGAGAATGGATTTGATAGTCAGAGCATTTTCACGACTGCCCGACAAGCAACTAGTTGTTATTGGCGATGGGCCTGACATGGAAAAAATACGCAAACAAGCAACGCCCAACGTAAAGATACTCGGACATCAACCATTCGAATCACTAATGAGCCACATGCAGCGTGCAAAGGCTTTTGTTTTTGCCGCGGAAGAAGACTTTGGAATAACCCCCGTGGAAGCCCAAGCTTGCGGAACTCCTGTTATAGCGTTCGGCAAGGGCGGCTCTCTTGAAACCGTAAAACAAAGCGCCGACATGGGCGAGTCGACAGGAATCTGGTTCTCCGAGCAGTCAGAGGACTCAATTATTGATGCAATATATCGCTTCGAAAATCTAACCAATCCAATTCTAGCTGAAACGTGCCGAAAGCATGCGGAGAAATTCTCGTCCGACCGTTTCAGGTCTTCGATCATTGATTATGTAAATAGCCACTGGGATAGTTTTTCTAAATGTCATCCCAATCAAACCACCTGAGCTGGCTGTGAGCTCCGCCTTGTTCACCAGAAATATCCTCATCTGCGGCGGCGCCGGCTACATCGGCAGCCACATGGCCCAGTACCTGGCCGAAGCCGGCCACTCCGTAACCGTGCTCGACAACCTGTCTACCGGTCACCGCGATGCGGTTCGCTGGGGCGAACTGCTGGAAGCCGATCTGCTGGCCCCCGAAACACTCGAGCGCGCCCTCCAGGGCCGTCACTTTGACGCCGTGATGCACTTCGCCGCACGTTCGCTGGTGGGCGAATCGGTTTCCGCTCCTTATACCTACTACGCCAACAACGTCACTGGCACACTGAACCTGCTGGAGGCCATGCGCCGCCACGACATCGATCGCATCGTGTTCTCCTCCACCGCTGCGGTATTCGGTAATCCACAGTCGGATGTGATCGATGAGGACCACCCCAAGGCGCCCATCAACCCCTATGGCGCCAGCAAGCTGATGGCAGAGCGGATCCTCGCTGATGCAGCCACAGCCTACGGCCTGCGCTCGACCTGCCTGCGCTACTTCAATGCCGCAGGCGCCCTGCCCGACCACGGCATCGGCGAGGCCCATGCCTGCGAAACCCACCTGATCCCCAATGTGCTGCGTGCCGCCTTGGGTATAGGCACGGCCATGAAGGTGTTCGGCGATGACTACGCAACGCCCGACGGCACCTGCGTGCGCGACTATGTACACGTGCAGGACCTGGCCCAGGCACACGCACTGGCTCTTGAGTACATGGAGCACACGCCCGGCGCGCACGCCTTCAACCTGGGCAATGGTCAGGGCTTCTCTGTCCGCGAAGTCATCGCCGCTGCCGCAGAGGTAAGCGGGCGAAGCATTCCATTCGAGTTGGCGAACCGCCGGCCGGGCGATCCAGCCAGCCTGGTCGCCTCCTCCACCCGCGCTCGGCAACTGCTGGGTTGGCGACCCATATGGACCGAGCTGGCACCGATCATCGACAGCGCCTGGCAGTGGCATCGCAACCCGCCCACATGGTCGCCGCAGCCGGCGATTCCTGACACCGCGCGCAGCCCGGGCGAAGCCCTGCCTGCCTGAATAGGCATTCCTCACTGGGATGGCGTCTCGGCGTGGCCTCACCCCGCACCGCACCAAAGCCCAACCACCACCCTCTGCTACCATCGGCGGTTCTGTTCATCGCGTCCCCCACCTGCCCGCGATAGCGCCAAACAACGTAACGAAACACAGGAGTCTGCATGTCTTCCGAGCTGCTCAAGTCCCTTGGCCTGGACGCGATCAACGCTGGCACGTACCTGGGCAACGGGGAGTGGTCGAGCGCGACCAGCGGTGAGCTGATCACCCCGGTCAACCCGACCACCGGCGAGCCGATCGCGCAGGTCCGCGCGACCGCCGAGGCCGAGTACGAGATCGTCGTCGCTCGTGCGCAGGAAGCCTTCAAGGTCTGGCGCACCACGCCTGCCCCGCGTCGCGGTGAGGCCGTGCGCCTGTGCGGCGAAGCGCTGCGCAAGCACAAGGATGCGCTGGGTTCGCTGGTCGCCCTGGAAATGGGCAAGAGCAAGCCGGAAGGCGACGGCGAAGTGCAGGAGATGATCGACATCGCCGATTTCGCCGTGGGCCAGAGCCGCATGCTGTACGGCTACACCATGCATTCCGAGCGCCCCGGCCACCGCATGTACGAGCAGTACCACCCGCTGGGCCTGGTCGGCATCATCTCGGCCTTCAACTTCCCGGTGGCGGTGTGGAGCTGGAACTCGTTCCTGGCCGCCATCTGCGGCGACGTCTGCATCTGGAAGCCGTCCAACAAGACGCCGCTGACCGCCATCGCCTCACTGAAGATCTGCAACGACGCCCTGCGCGAAGCCGGCTTCCCGGACATCTTCTTCCTGATCAACGACGCCGGCACCGCGCTGTCGGAGAAGATGGTCGATGATCGTCGCGTGCCGCTGATCAGCTTCACCGGCTCGACCCAGGTCGGCCGCACCGTCAACGAGAAGGTCGCACGCCGTCTCGGCCGCTGCCTGCTGGAGCTGGGCGGCAACAACGCCATCATCCTGGACGAAACCGCCGACCTGAAGCTGGCCGTGCCGGGCATCGTGTTCGGCGCCGTCGGTACCGCCGGCCAGCGCTGCACCACCACCCGCCGCCTGATCGTGCACCGCTCGATCTACGCCGACGTGCTGGCCACCCTGGTCAAGGCCTACAAGCAGGTGGAAGGCAAGATCGGCGACCCGACCGATGCCGCCAACCTGATGGGCCCGCTGAACAGCGACGGCGCCGTGCAGCAGTTCCTCGATGCCATCGCCCAGGCCAAGGCCGCCGGCGGCACCATCGAAACCGGCGGCACCCGCATCGACCGCGCCGGCAACTTCGTGCTGCCGGCGATCGTCTCCGGCCTGAAGAACAGCGACGCCGTGGTCCAGCACGAGACCTTCGCGCCGATCCTGTACGTGATGCCGTACGACACCCTCGACGAAGCCATCGACATGCAGAACGGCGTGCCGCAGGGCCTGTCGTCCTCGATCTTCACCCAGAACCTGAAGACCGCCGAGAAGTTCCTGTCGGCCGCCGGCAGCGACTGCGGCATCGCCAACATCAACATCGGCACGTCCGGTGCGGAGATCGGCGGCGCCTTCGGTGGCGAGAAGGACACCGGCGGTGGCCGCGAATCCGGTTCGGATGCGTGGAAGGTCTACATGCGCCGCCAGACCAACACCATCAACTATTCGGATTCGCTGCCGCTGGCACAGGGCATCAAGTTCGACCTGTAACGCTTTCTGTAGTGCCGGGCCATGCTCGGCAGGATGTGCAATGAACACCGCAGGAAATGCAGCCGAGCATGGCTCGGCGCTACAGGGTGGCAAGCCGGTGATTGATTTCACCGGCCGCCGCGTGCTCATCGCCGGTGGCAGCAAGGGCATTGGCCGTGAGATGGCGCTGGCATTTGCCGGCGCCGGTGCGCGGGTCTCGGTCTGCGCCCGCGGCCAGGCCGGCCTGGATGCCCTGCGTGCCGACGCGCAGGCGCAAGGCGTCGGGCTGCACGCCTTCGCTGCCGATCTGGGCGAGGCCAACCAGATCCAAGCCTGGCTGCAGGCTGCCGCCGATACACTCGGCGGCATCGATGTGCTGGTCAACAACGCCACCGGCTATGGCATGGCCGATGACGAGGACGGCTGGGCCGCCAGCCTGCAGATCGACCTGATGGCGGCGGTACGGGCCTCGCGCCTGGCACTGCCGTGGCTGCGCGCATCCAGCGATGCCTGCATCCTCAACCTGTCCTCGATCGCCGCGCAGCAGCCGCGTCCCGGTGGCGCGCCCTACGCTGCCGCCAAGGCCGCGCTGTCGCACTACACCACCTCGCAGGCACTGGCGCTGGCCAAGGACCGGATCCGGGTCAATGCCATCGCCCCGGGCTCGATCGAGTTCGATGACGGCCTGTGGGATCGCCGCCGCACCGAAGATCCCGCGCTGTACCACGGCACCTTGGCGAAGATCCCGTTCGGCCGCTTCGGCCACCCGCGCGAGATCGCCGACGCCGCGCTGTTCCTGTGCTCGCCGCTGGCGCGCTGGATCACCGGTCATGTGCTCAACGTGGATGGCGGCCAGGTGTTGATGGGCTGAATTTGTAGAGCCGAGCCCATGCTCGGCTTGCGCGCAAGACGCGGTCCATACCGCATCGGCCCAGAGTTCAGCCGAGCATGGGCTCGGCTCTACAGGGCACTGCCCATGGGATTGCCCGGGCAGAGGCACTATCATGTGCACACTGCCAAGGAGGACCCCGATGAGCGTGGCACCCCGACAGACAAGCGCCCTGGCCGTGGTCAGCCTGGTCATGGGCATCGCCAGCTGGACCGTCCTGCCCTTCGTGGCCAGCATCGTGGCCATCATCACCGGCCACATGGCCCGTGCCGAGATCCGCCGCCGCCCGCATGAACTGGAAGGCGATGGCCTGGCCGTCACCGGCCTGGTGCTGGGCTGGGTGATGGTCGGCGCCGTAATCGCCGCCATCCTGGTCTTCATCCTGTTCTTCGGCGGCCTGGCCTGGCTCGCCGCGATGTCGAACTGATCATCATGACCACTTCCGACAGCACTGAACGCTTCAGCAGCCGCGTCGCCGACTACGTCCGCTACCGGCCCGATTACCCGCCCGCCCTGTTGGAGTGGCTGCATGGCCCGATGGGCGTCAGCCACGAGGCCGTGGTCGCCGACATCGGCGCCGGCACCGGTATTTCCAGTCGCCTGTTCCTGGCCAGCGGCCATCCAGTAGTCGCGGTTGAACCCAACGCCGCCATGCGGGGCGCGGCCGAGGAATGGCTGGCACCGCAGTACCCGCAGTTCCGTGCGGTGGACGGCCGCGCCGAGGCCACCACACTGGACGATGCCAGCATCGATCTGGTCAGCGTCGCGCAGGCCTTCCACTGGTTCGACACCGTGGCGGTGCGCGCCGAGTGGCAGCGCATCCTGCGTCCGGGTGGCCTGGCACTGATCTACTGGAACTCGCGCCTGCTCGATGCCAGCCCGTTCCTGATCGGCTACGAGCAGCTGCTGCTGGACTACGGCACCGACTACACCGCCGTTGCCGAGCGCTACCAGGACGACGCCACCATGCAGGCCTGGTTCGGCCCCGGTCTGCGTGGCATGGTGGAGCTGCCGAACGTGCAACATCTGGATTTCGACGCCCTGCGCGGGCGCCTGCTGTCCTCCTCCTACGCACCCCAAGCCGGTCATCCGCGCCATGCGCCGATGATCGCCGCCCTGCAGGACCTGTTCGCCGCCCACGCGGTCGACGGCCAGGTTGCTTTTGAATATCGAACCCGAGCCTTCCTCGGCACGCTGGACTGAACCGACGCATGTATTCGCTTGCCCGCCCCTTCCTGTTCTCGCTCGACGCCGAGCGCGCCCACGGCCTCGGCCTGTCCGCACTGGACCTGGCCTATCGCACCGGCACCACGCCGCTGCTGGCCGCACGCATCGCGCCGATGCCGAGCACCGTGTTCGGGCTGACCTTCCCCAATCCGGTCGGCCTGGCCGCCGGCCTGGACAAGAATGGCGAGCACATCGATGCATTGTTCGCGCTGGGTTTCGGCTTCGTCGAGATCGGCACCATCACCCCGCGTCCGCAGGCCGGCAATCCGCAGCCGCGCCTGTTCCGCCTGCCGGCGCACAACGCAATCATCAACCGCATGGGCTTCAACAATGCGGGCGTGGACGCGCTGGTGCGCAACGTCGAACGCGCGCGCAACCGTCGCGGCCTGCTCGGCATCAACATCGGCAAGAACAAGGACACCCCCAACGAACAGGCGGTGGACGATTACATCGCCTGCCTGGACAAGGTCTATCCGCTGGCCGACTACATCACGGTCAACATCTCCTCGCCCAACACCGCCGGCCTGCGTGAGCTGCAGGAAGAAACCGCGCTGCGCCAACTGGTCAGCCAGCTGCGTGACCGCCAGGAAGCCCTGGCTGCGCAGCATGGTCGCCGCGTGCCGATGCTGGTGAAGGTGGCGCCGGACCTGAGCGAGCGCGACATCGATGCCGCCGCCCGCGTGCTCGGCGAGCTGCAGGTGGACGGCGTGATCGCCACCAACACCACCATCGACCACAGCAAGGTGGCAGGCGACCCGCTGGCCAACGAGGCCGGCGGCCTGTCCGGTGCGCCGGTGCTGGAGCAGTCCACGCTGGTGCTGCGCCGCCTGCGTTCGCGCCTGCCCGAATCGGTACCGCTGATCGGTGTCGGCGGCATCCTGTCCGGTGCCGATGCGGTGGCCAAGATGGCCGCCGGCGCGGCGCTGGTGCAGTGCTACAGCGGCCTGATCTTCCGTGGCCCGGCGCTGGTCTCCGAATGCGTGGAGGCGATCCGTCGCCGTCGCGAAGCACCGAGCCGCGGCGCGGTGGCCCCACTGTGAGCGCGCCCATGGATACCGTCGACGGCAACGCACCGCTGCGCTGGACGCTCACCCGCAATGCGCCGCTGCAGTCGCTGAACACCTTCCATGTGCAGGCCAGCGCCGCGCAGCTGCTGGAACTGCACGATGCCGCACTGCTGCCGGACGTGCTCGCGCTGCCCGAGGTGGCCAACGGCCCGCTGCTGGTGCTGGGCAGCGGCAGCAACGTACTGATCGCCGAGGACCTGCCTGGCACGGTACTGGTGTTCGGCAACCGTGACATCAGTTTCCTTGAACACCGCGCCGACCATGCGGTGATCCGCGCCGGTGCCGGCGTGCCCTGGCACGGGCTGGTGATGTGGTCCCTGCAGGAGGGCCTGTCCGGCCTGGAGAACCTGGCGCTGATTCCCGGCACCGCCGGTGCCGCGCCGATCCAGAACATCGGCGCCTACGGCGCGCAGGTCGGCGAATTCATCCAGGCCGTCGAGGCCTGGGACTGCCAGGAGCGGGCCTGGGTGCGGCTGGACAACGAACAGTGTGGCTTCGCCTACCGCGACAGCGTATTCAAGCAGCAGCCTGATCGCTACCTGATCACCGCCATCGAGCTCAAGCTGCCGCTGCTGCACGATCTGCGCATGGACTACGCCGGCATCCGCGAGGAACTGCAGGCGCAGGGCGTAGAATTGCCGAGCGCGGTGGACGTGGCCAACGCGGTGATCGCAATCCGCCGCCGCAAGCTGCCCGACCCGGATGTACTCGGCAACGCCGGCAGCTTCTTCAAGAACCCGGTGCTGCCGCTGGAACAGGTCGACGTGCTGCTGCAGCACTTCCCCGAACTGCCGGTGTTCCCGTCCGACCAGGACGGCAAGCGCAAGGTCTCGGCGGCATGGATGATCGAGTCCTGCGGCTGGAAGGGCTTCCGCGAAGGTGATGCCGGCGTGGCGCCGAGCCACGCACTGGTGCTGGTCAACCACGGCAACGCCACCGGTGCTGAACTGCTGGCGCTGGCGCGACGTATTTCCGCTTCGGTGCTGGAGAAGTTCGGCGTACCGATCGAACCGGAGCCCCGCCTGCTCGGCGCACAGTGGTGAACAGCCCCGCCCTCTCCCCCAGCGCCACCCCGATGCGGGCGGCGCTGCTGATGCTCGGCAGCACCATGGCATTTGGCCTGATGGCGGTGGCCATCCGCTATGCCACGCGCTACGTGCCGACCCAGGAAGTGGCGTTCTTCCGCAATGCCTTCGGCCTGCTCGCGTTGCTGCCGATGCTGCTGCGCCCCGGCCACGCGCCGCTGAAGACCCAGCAGCTGCCACGCTATTTCGTGCGCAGTGCGATCGGCCTGGGCTCGATGCTGTGCGCGTTCTGGGCACTGGGCCACCTGCCGTTGGCGCAGGCGGTTTCGCTGTCGTACTCCACGCCGTTGTTCGTCACCATCGCTGCCGTGCTGTGGCTGGGCGAGACCGTGCGCGTACGGCGCTGGGCTGCAGTGGTGGTCGGCTTCATCGGCGTGCTGGTGATCGTGCGCCCCGGTACCGCCGGCTTCACCGCGGGCAGCCTGGTAGCGGTGGCTGCCGCCGTGCTCAGCTCGCTGGTGGCGATCCAGATCAAGCAGCTGACCCGTATCGACAGCGCCGATACCGTGGTGCTCTATACCTACGTGTTCTGGGTGCCGCTGTCGCTGCTGCCTGCCCTGTTCGTCTGGGTCTGGCCCACCGGCGTGGCGTGGCTGTGGCTGTTGGCCACCGGCGTGCTCGGCACGGTCGGCCAGCTGCTGTGGACGCGGGCGCTGCGCCTGGGCGAAGTCTCGGCGCTGACCCCGATCAGCTTCCTGCAGCTGCCGCTGGTGACGCTGTGCGGCTGGCTGCTGTTCAACGAAACGGTGGACCGCTGGACGATCATCGGCGCCGGCATCATCCTCGCCGCGAACGCCTATATCGCCCACCGCGAAGCCGTACTGTCGCGGCGGGCCGCAAGTGCAGCGGCCTCGGCAGCGGCCAAGCCCGCCGAATGAAAACCGCCTCGATGGACAAGCCCTTGGTAGAGTCGACTGTTAGTCGACTATCGCGCGCAGCGCGGGCTTTGCCTATTCCAATCGAAGAGCAGTCGACTAACAGTCGACTCTACCCGGGGCGATCCTGGCAACGGCCCAGTACCTATTCCAGCGCGCGATACACCCGCTCCGCCGCATCGAACACATTGCCCGGTGCGAACTGCTCGCCCAGGTAGTGCAGCGACTGCCTGCGCAGTTGCGGCGAACGCTCCTCACCGTCGCTGCCCAGCAGCACCTGCTGGAACTCGATCAGGTCCTGCAGAATGCGCCAGTGCCGGTACCAGGCGATCCAGCGCGGGTCGCCGCGGTCGCTGCCGTAGCCGTCCTCGAAGCCCAACGGATTCTCACGCCCCCAGCGCCCGCCAACAGCCGCACCGATGAACATCAGGTCGCGCTCGCGCGGTGCCAGCGACAGGCCATCCCAGTCAATCAGGTGCAGGCCCCCGTCATTGCCCATCAGCAGGTTGCCGGCATGCAGATCGGTGTGGCACAGATGCAGGTCTACCGGCACGTCCTGCAATGCCGCGAGCAGCTCCCGTGCCTGCGCATGCAGCGCCGCGATGCGCGCATGCTGCCGGTCCCATATCGAAACGAAGGCGCGGCCCAGCCCGTCCTTCGCGGCCGCCAGGCCCTCGCCAGCCAGCCATTGCCCAACGGTTTCCAGCGCCGCGGTTTCCAGCCGTACGATCGGCAGCGCCTGCTGCAGGTCTGCTGGCAGCTGCGCGCCGTGCAGGCGCCGCAGCACCTCCCCCAGCCGTTTCCACTGCGTGCGGCTCAACGCCGCCTCGAACCCGGACTGGCCTTCCACATAAGGGAACAGGGTGAACTGCAATCCCCAACGCTGCACCGACGCACCACCGGTCAATGCCGGCCACGGCGCGACGATCTCATCGATACCCAGCGTGCCGCGCATCCAATGCAGGCTGTCCCACACTGCGGGGTCAACCTGGTAGGTGCGGCATTTCAACCACCACTGCCCGTGCCGCGCATCGACGCGATACACGCTGGCATTGGCGTCGGCCCCCACCGGGCGTGGTACCACGGCGGTGGGGGTGATGCCATAGGATTGTTGCAGGACTTCGCCGAGATGCTGCGCCGAAGCGAATGACATGGGTGCAAGCGGAAAGTGTTACCTGCCGCCACTATCGCAGATGCACTCGCCACGACACAGACATGTCCGTCACAACATCGCCTCGGCACAACCAGAGAACTAGCCTGCGATGCGCCGCATCACCGCCTCCAGCGGGCCGCGTGCGAACTGCCACGACCACAGCCATGCCGCGCCGGTCGCCAGCATCAGGAACAGCAGTGCCCACAGCAGCACCGACGCGAGCGATGCACGGCCATCAAGCAGGTCCAGGCTTTCCAGCGTACCCATGCCCAGCAGGATGTGGCCGACGTACAGGGTCAGGGTCATGCGTCCGGCCGCGGTGAACGGTTCCAGCCAGTCACCCGGTCGCGCACGCGTCAGCCACAGGCAGGCGGCAATGACACTGCACGCTGCGCCCGCACCGGTGAGTACGTAGGCGGGCCCCGGCGGCATCGGCTGCGTTCCCAGCCACACCTGCCAGGGCGTTCCCTGTGCAAGCTGCTGCACGCCATGTCCAGCCGCGATCAGCAGCAGGCCCAGCACCAGCAGCGCACGCTGGACCCGCGGTTGCGACAGTTGCAGGCGTGCCAGCAACATCCCCAGCAGGAAGAAGCACAGCCACGGCAGCAGAGGATGGAAGCCATTGAACAGCAGGTTGCGGGCCGCGCCCGGCCATTGCCACAGACCGGCGTACTCCAGCGTCTGCCAGTTCCATCCCTGGCTGTAGTCCCAGTGCAGCAACGCCCAGAACGAACAGGCCGCCAGGCCCACGATGCTGGCCAGCAACACCCGCGGCGACGCACGCAGCCACACCACGGCCAACGCGAAATACACCGCGTAGTAGTGCAGGATATCGGCCGGGAACAGAGTCAGGTTGAGTAGGCCCAGGATCATCAGAAACAGTGCGCGCCGCCAGGTCTGCACACTGGCTGGCCACCAACCCTGCCGCTGCGTGGCCAGCACCAGGCCAAGACCGGCCAGGGTGACGAACGTCGCCGAGGCCTTGCCTTCCAGCAGATGGAAGAACCCTGCCAGCCAACCCTCACCCTCTGCGGGCACGGCCATCGCCAGGCGGAAGTTGACCAGCACCATGCCGGCCAGCGCCAGATAGCGCGCCAGGTCCAGCCCGTGCAACCGCCGATCAACAGCGCTCATGCGCGCGCTCCGAGCAGCAGCGCGAGCAGGCCAAGATCCAGCGATGCCTCATCGGTGCCACCGGCTTCGCCCAGCCCCCGACGCAGCGCATCGCTTTCGATGGCATCCAGCAGCACCTGCGCCTGTAGCGCCGCTGCCAGCACGGGACGCCGCCGCTCGCGCTGCGCCACCTGCTGCAGGGCTTCGGCCAGCGTCATCTGCAATTGCCTGCGATTGGCCGCAAATGCCTCGGCCACGGCCGGATTGCGTGCGCTCTCGGCCAGCACTTCGACGGCAAGCGTCGCCCATTCCGGCTGGCGGCACAGTGCGTGGAAGTCCTGAAGGAAAACCAGTACCTGTGCACGCTCGCCATCGGACGCGGCCAGTCGCTGCAGCAACGGTGCCAGTTCTTCGCTCTCAGCCACCGCCACTGCAAGGATGATCGCTTCCTTGCCCGGGAAGTGGTTGTAGAGATTGCCCAGGCTGACACCGGCCGCCTGCGCGATGTCACGCATGCTGGTCTGGTGGAATCCCTTTGCGACGAAGCACTGCAGTGCCGCCTGCAGGATCAGGGTCACGCGCTGCTCATTGCGGTCGATTCTGCTCATGCCATAAATAGTGAACGAACGTTCGTCCATTTTGAAGAGGGTAACCCGGCCACCACCGGACTTCGTTCAGGCAGCCTTGACCTCAACCGCTGTTGAGGCCCGATGCTGCCCGCCCCGCCCAACGCTCAACCCGGAGTTGCTGCATGCCACGGATGATCTCCACCCTGCTCGACAGCCGCGTGCTGTGGTTCCTCGCCCGACTGCTGCTGGCCGTGGTGTTCCTGTCCTCGGGTCTGGCCAAGCTGCTGGCGTGGGACAACAGCGTGGCCGAAATGCAGGCGGCCGGGCTGCAACCGCCTGCGCTGTTCAACATCGCCAGCGCCGTGGTGCTGCTGGGCGGCTCACTGTGCCTGCTGCTTGATCGCCTGCTATGGCTGGGCAGCGGCGCGCTGGCGGTGTTCATGCTGCTGACCATCGTCATCGTGCATACCTTCTGGACCAAGCACGGCGCGGAACAGCAGCTGGCGCTGTTCTTCGCGCTGGAACACCTGAGCGTGGTCGGTGGCCTGATCTGCGCGGGCATCGCCAGCCATGCGAGGGCTCAGAAGAACTCGTCGAGCAACCGGTAGAACGCCAGCCGGCGCTCATCAGCCACCACGCCATAGCGCCGGAACAGCGGCGCGACCCAACGCGTGTCGCCGAAATTGTGGACCAGGCTGCGCGCGGCAAGCGCCAGGTCCTGGTAGCGATCGGCCACGCCCAGTCGCCCACAGTCGATGAAACCGCTGAAACGCCCCTCGACCACCATCAGGTTCGGCAGGCACGCATCGCCATGGCTGACCACCAGGTCTTCATGAGCGGGCCGGGTACTGCACAGTTCGGCGAAGACCTGCTGCGGACTCTGCCCCAGGCGCTCGTCATCGAAGTCATCGGCGTCTACACGCCCCGCCTCCACCCGAACCTGCGCGGCCTGCAGGCGCGAGGCCAGTCGCTGGTCGAACGGACAGGCTGCCACCGGCAACGCATGCAGGCCGCGCAGCGCGTCGGCCAGCAGTTCCACCAGCTGCTGCGGCGCGAGTTCCGACGACGAGGCCAGATCACGGCCGGGCAGCGCACTCATCAGCAACCAGCGCCGGCCCGCTTCTTCGGCGGTGGCAATCACCGTTGGCGCCGGCAGTCCCTGTGCCTGCAGCCAGCGCAGGCGCGCGATCTCATCGCCCAGCTCACTGAAGGCGTCGATCACTTCCGACTTCAGGAAGGCATCGGGCTGGCCTGGCCGCTGCACACGGGCTACATCCGCACGCGACACGCCGATCGACTGCCGCTCGATGCGCGCATTGGCCAACGCTTCCCGCCACGCCCACGGCAGCGGCAGGCCATCAGTGAAGGGATCGGGTGCTCCCATGCCGGGATGTTCCTGTTGCTGCGGACCCTACGGATTCTCGCCGATCCCGAAGCACACCGCCCAGCAGAGCGCGCAATGGGAGGCCTGACCAAACTGACCCGGCTGTCAGTGGTCAGTACATCCCAGCACCTGCAGCAGCTGCGACGGCTACTACCACAGTACCGTTGCCAGCTCGACAACATCGCCTCGATCATTACCGCTGAACGCAGCAAGCTGCGTGCGTTCGCCGACTGGGACACCATTCTGGCTGCCGACTGAGGCCGCCGCAGTACAACAAGGAAGCGACATGAAATTGATGGTCATCGGCGCCAGCAGGGGCCTGGGTCGGGCGTTCGTGGAAGGCCTGTGCAGTGCGGGCGACACCGTCATCGGCGTTTCGCGCAGCCGTCCGCGCGATCTTGAATGCCCCGAGGGTGTCACTCTGCAGTGGATCGAGGCCGATCTGTCCCAGCCCACCCTGGCTGCCAATCACATCGCAGCGCAGGCACCGGCCGATCTGGATGTGCTGATCCACAACCTGGGCATCTGGGAAGAGACCGCCTTCAGCGACGAGTACGCCTTCCTCGACGAGAGCGATGCCGCGCTCACCCAACTGGTCGACGTCAACATCACCGCCACCTTGGTGCTGCTGCAGCGCCTGCTGCCGCGAGTGCTCGGCGCACCACGCCCGCAGCTGGTGCTGACCGGATCAACCTCGGCGCTGCCGCGCAGTGGCCGCCCGGAAGTGGCGTTCGGCGCATCCAAGTTCGCACTCAACGGCATCGCCGATGCACTGCGCGAGGGCTTCCGCGATCGCCGCCTGGCGGTGACCAGCCTGCAGCTGGGCTACCTCAACACCGACGATGCACTGTCGGTGCCGGTTGCAGAGGCCGCAGCGCGCGGCGACGGCGAATTAGTGCCCGTGCACGACGTCGTTGCAATGGTGCGCGCGTTGCTGCAGTTGTCACCGTCCGGCTTCGTGCGCGAACTGGTGCTGCCGGCCATCGCCGACCCGCGCTACTGACTGCAGAGGCCTCGGCCCGGGGCCCTTGGTGGCCGCTCGGGCGCCTGTGGTTTACCCTGCTCCCCACTGGCCGTCGGTCACAGGCGGGAACCTGCTATGGATGCGCTTTCACGGGTCTCGGCCCAGGTCCTGGACAGCGCCCTGCCCAGCCTGCCGCTGTATCTGCTGCAGGCCACGGCGGTGATCGGCATGATCGGCGTGCTGCTGATCGCCACCCGTCGCGCTGGCCATGCCATTGAGGGCCGCCGCCTGTACGTGGGCGTGGCGCTGGGCCTGATCTACCTGTTCAACGCCTGGTTCGTAGCCCGCTACACCCAGGGTGTGGTCAAGCTGCACCTCGGCTTCGACATCCTGCTGGTCAGCGGACTGCTCGGCGGCTGGCGCGGCGGCCTGGCCTGCCTGGGTGCCAGCCTGCTGGCCCGATACCAGTTCGCCGGCACCCAGTATTTTCTACCAGCCGGCCTCGAGGCCACGCTGCAGATGCTGGCAGGCGTCTGGCTGCGCAGGCGCCTGCACCCGCGCATGCTCAATGAACTCTCGCTGCGCATGATCCTGCAGGCCTGGGGCGTGCGTATCGTCGTCACTGCGTTGGGCCTGGCACTGGGCGTCGCAATCATCGGCGCCAATCAGCTACCCGTGGAGGAGTTGGCAATCCAGCGCCTGCTGGCACTGCCACTATCGCTGCTGATGCTGGGCGCGGTGTTCGCACTGGTCTACAACGATGCGCAGATCGATGCACAGCGTCAGCGCGAACACGCCTGGCTGCGCATCGATCCGATCAGTGGCCTGCCCAACATGCGTGCGCTCGGCGAACGCCTGCAGCATTACTGGCGCGACAACGACGGTATCGGCAAGGCCTGCCTGATCGTGGCCGAGATGGGCAACCTGCGCGACCTGCGCCTGCGCTACGGTCCGCTGCAGGACAACGGCCTGTGGCAGCGCGACAGCACCGAAGAGGTGCATCGGCTGCTGCCCTCGCTGCCGGCCGGGCAACTGGAGATATACCAGTTCGGCGATGCCGCGCTGGCGATCCTGGTGCGCGACCTGACCTTGTCCGAACTGCGCACGCAACCGCAGATCACCGAGCTGGCCAGCAACCTGGCCGATCAGGTCGGCCGCGATTGGCCCGGCTTCCGGCCGCTGTTTCGCTGCGCGGTAGTCGAACTGAAGCCACCGGGCGCGGCAGACGATGGCCACCTGCCCTTCCGGGCAATCACCGTGGCGCTGAGTGCGATCGAATCCGGCGTCGTGTTCTTCGACGACCCGATCCAGCGCGACAGCGAGATCGACGCCCTGATTGAAGTCGCCCTTGATCGCTGGCTGCAGCAGGGCGACGCCCCGCTGTGCTACCAGCCCAAGCATCGCCTGCAGGATCGCCAGCTGGTCGGCGCCGAAGCACTGCTGCGCATGCGCGACGGCGAGGGTCGGCTGATCGCGCCCATGCGGGTGATCTCGCTGCTGCGCCGGCAGGGGCGGCTGGCTGAACTGGAATGGGCCACGCTGCAGTCGGCCATCCACTTCCTGCAGCAGTGCCGACGCGATGGCACGCAGCTGAAAATCGCCGTGAATGTTTCGGCCGAGTCACTGCGCCTGCCCGGCTTCGGCCTGCGCCTGCAGGAACTGCTGCAGCTGCACGATGTGCCCGGCGTGATGCTGCGCCTGGAGATCGTCGAATGGACCGAGATCGTCGAGCGCGACGTGGTCGATGCCAACATCGCACAGCTGCTGGCAGCGGAGGTCACGTTGTCACTGGATGATTTCGGCGCTGGCTATTCAACCCTGATCCTGCTCTCGCAGCTGGCCATCGCCGAGGTCAAGATCGAGCAGGCGCTGATCGCCACACTGTCCGACGCCAAGTCGCAGTCGATCGTGCGCTTCATCGTCGAAGTCGCGCACCGCTGCGGTGCCATCGTGGTGGCCGAAGGTACCGAGACCCTGGCGCAGGAACAGCAACTGCGCGCACTGGGTGTGGATGTCGGCCAGGGCTATCTGTACTCGGCGGCGCTGCCGGCCGACGAGTTCCGCCGCTTCGCCGCCAGCTAGACCGCGTAGAACCCCAGGAACATCGCCACCGCCGATTCGGCCACGCGTGCACGCTCCTGTGCGCTCAACGGTGCCTGCCCCATCGTCACCTGTGGCCAGAACGCGAAGCTCTTCACCAGCCCGTGCAGCTGGTGGCCGGCGAACTCCGGATCGACCTCGCGCAGCCGGCCATCGGCGATGGCCGCGCGGATCCAGGCACTCTCGCCGCTTTCCTTTTCGCCCATGCGGCAGACGATGGCCTGCGCGCGCTCCGGTGAGTGGATGATCTCGGCCATCGCCACCCGCGCCAGGTCAATGAAGTTGGCATCGCTGAGCAGTTCCAGCTTCTGGCCCAGCAACTGCAGCAGCTGCGCCTGCAGCGGCTGGTCGGCGCGGTACGGTAACGCGTCGCTGGCCACGCTGCGTTCCCAGAGCTCCTCCAGGATCATCGAGAACAACGCTTCCTTGCTGGGAAAGTGGTTGTAGACGGTGCGCTTGGAGACCCCGGCCGCCTCGGCGATGCGGTCCATGCTGGTGGCCTCGTAGCCCGAGGCACGGAACTCCTCCACCGCCGCGCGCACGATGGCATCGCGTTTACGGTCGGTCAGGCGTTGCGGGGCACGGGGCATGGCAGAAACCGGATAACTGAACGGATGCGCACATTTTACACCGGACAGTGTACTTTTGAAAAACACGAAACTACACTGTGCAGTGTACCCAGCGGACGTCACCCATGAAGCGCCTGCTCCTTGTCCTTTTGCTTGGAATCCTCGCCGTGACCGCCTACACCTTCTGCTAATCCTGGTCCCTCCCCGACTTCCCCGATTCGCCGCAGTACCGCGACGGCAAGTTCCACAATGCCCTGCCCCGTCCGGCGATGGGCCTGCGCGACGGTGCGGAGATCTGGTGGACGTTCCTCTTCAACAAACCCAAGGGCACCGTGCCTGCGCACCCGATTCCGGTGCTGCCGCTGGACCGCGCCACCCTCGACGCCGCGCCGGACCGCAGCCTGTTCCGGCTTGGGCACTCCACGATCCTGCTGAAGCTGCGCGGCCAGTACTGGCTGACCGACCCGGTCTTCTCCGAGCGCGCCTCGCCGGTGCAGTGGATGGGCCCGGCCCGCTTCCACGCACCGCCGATCAGCATCGAAGAGCTGCCGCCGATCGCTGGCGTGATCCTCTCGCACAACCACTACGACCACCTGGACCATGCCGCCGTGATGCAGCTGGCAGGCAAGACCGCGCGCTTCATCGCCCCGCTCGGCGTCGGCGACCAGCTGATTGCCTGGGGTGTGGACGCCAGCAAGGTCGAACAGCTGGACTGGTGGCAATCGACCGAGGCCAGCGGCCTGCGCCTGACCGCCACCCCGGGCCAGCACTTCTCCGGCCGCGGCCTGGGCGACAGCGACCGCAGCCTGTGGGCGTCGTGGGTGATCCAGGACGACGACTTCCGCATCTTCTTCAGCGGCGACACCGGCTACTTCGACGGCTTCAAGGCCATCGGCGAGAAGTATGGTCCGTTCGATCTGACCATGATCGAGACCGGCGCCTATGATCCGCGCTGGGCGTTCGTGCACATGCAGCCGGAACAGACGCTGCAGGCGCACCTGGACCTGCGCGGCAAGTGGCTGCTGCCGATCCACAACGGCACCTTCGACCTGGCCCTGCACGAGTGGCAGCAGCCGTTCGAGCGCATCACCGCATTGGCGGCCGCGAAGAACGTGCCGGTGGCCACGCCGATGATGGGCGAAGCGCTGGACATGCAGGCGCCGCAGGCGGGCACGCGCTGGTGGGAGACGGTGGAGTTGTAGCGTGCGGTGCGCTTGACCTGCCGGAAACCATGTAGAGCCGAGCCATGCTCGGCTGCGTCAACCACAGAAGCGGCCTGCGACGCTGCAGTGCGTCATGTAACCGATTACATCCCTTGCTAGCGTAGCGCTCGCCCGATACCGGCCGAACCTGCGAGGCTGTACGTAATGACATTGCGCGCCGAACGCTCCAAGGTTGCCCGCTCAGCCATTCCGTGGCTTACTGCCGCCACCCTGATACTGGCCGCCCTCGCCGCCGCCGCACAGGCACAGCCCCTTCCCCCGCGCAGCCAATGGCAGGCCAGCAGTTCCTCGCAGCAGGTGCCGGCGATGGCGATCAGCCACCTGATCGACGGCGACCCGAAGACCGTCACCGGCGGCGCCTTCAGCCCCGGCCACTGGTTCCAGATCGATCTGGGCACGCCAACCCTGCTGGCTGGCGCACGACTCACCTGGGATGTCTCCAACCCGGAAGGCTATTCACTGCAGACCTCAATGGATGGTACGCAGTGGCAGACCGCGTACACGATGGCCGATTCACTGGGCGATGTGGAAACGCTGTACTTCGCGCCGCGGCAGGCGCGCTATCTACGACTGGCCAGTCCGCAGCGCACCTCCGACTGGGGTGTGTCGATCTTCGAAATGGAGCCGCTGGACAGCACGCTCAGCGCACGCATCGCCGATGTCGATGCAACACAGGCAGCCGCGCTCTGGCAAGGCGGCGGCACCGTTGCGGTTCCGACCGGAAAAGGTGGATCCCATGCGCTCGAGATCACGCTGCCGCAGGCTCAATCCACGGCTGGCCTGGTGGTCGACTGGGCCGATGGCGCGCGCGGCGCTGCACGACTGCAGGCGCAGGATGCACAGGGCCGCTGGCAGGACCTCGCACACGATGCACAGGCGGCCAATCATCGGCAAAGCTGGCTGGCTGCTGACACGGCACAACCCCTGCGTGCGTTCCGGCTGAGCGTGGACGGCCCCGCACCGCAGGTCGCGCGACTGCGCCTGCTCGGGCCAAAGGCGGTAATGACGCCGATGAAGCGATACCAGATCACCGCCAGCGGCGCTCAGCGCGCGTTGTTCCCGGCATCGCTGCAGATGCAGCAGACCTACTGGACCGCCGTCGGTGTGCACGCAGGACGACAGAAATCGATCTTCGACGAATACGGCAATCTGGAAGCCTTCAAGGGCGCGCCGCTGGTGCAGCCGATCTGGCGTGGCGCTGACGGGCGTGCCGCTGGCGCGGCAGGACAGCCGATACAGCACGCGTTGCGGGATGGCTGGAAGCCGATGCCCTGCGCCACCTGGTCACCGCAGCCCGGCCTGGAGCTGCGCAGCGAGGTATTCGCCATCGAGCGCGACGGCCAGCCGGTAACGTTCTTGCGGCATCGCCTGCACAACACGGGCAGCGCCAGGATCGAAGGCACGCTCAGCCTGGTCGTGCGCCCGATGCAGATGAATCCGCCGTGGCAGAACGGCGGGCTGTCACCGATCCGCGATGTGACCATCGATGGGCAGGCGGTGCGCATCAATGGACGCACGCTGCTGCAGTCGCTCACGCCGGTGGCTGCGTCCGGCGCGGCGCCGTTCGGCAAGGATGGCGCAACGGAAATCACCGCGACCCTCGCTGCCGGCCAGCTGCCCTCCACGCAACAGGCGCGCGACGACGAGGGTCTTGCCTCGGCTGCGTTGAACTACCGCGTATCACTGGCACCGGGGGCCAGCGATGCCATCGTGGTCGCGTTCCCGCTGGGTGCTACCGCCGCCGATACCAAGGGCGCACTGCCCGAAGCGCCTGCGCTCGATCTAGCCACGCTGCCCCGCGATGCCAATGCGGCGTTCGATTCCCTGGCCACGCAGGCCTCCGCGGACTGGCAGGCACGGCTGGGCCAGGTCGGCCTGCGCCTGCCCGATCCCTCACTGGTCGACATGCTGCGCGCGCAGGCCGCCTACATGCTGATCAACCAGACCGGCCCGGCGATGCAGCCCGGCCCGCGCAACTACAACCGCTCCTTCATCCGCGACGGCATGGCCACCTCGGCGGTGCTGCTGCGCATGGGTGAAGCCAAGGTCGCGCGCGACTACCTGGGCTGGTACAGCGAACACGGCGTGCATGCCAACGGCCTGGTCTCGCCGATCCTCAACGACGATGGCAGCGTCAACACCGGTTTCGGTTCGGATATCGAGTACGACAGCCAGGGCCAGTACGTGGCGCTGGTGGCCGATGTCGCGCGCCTCGATGGCGGACCCGAATCGGTACGTGCCTATCTGCCGAAAGTGAAGGCAGCGCTGCGCTTCCTGCAGGAACTACGCGAACGCACGCTGGTGCCCGGCTACAAGGCCGACCAGCCAGCGCCGGAGCGCTTCGCGGGCATTCTTGCGCCGTCGATCAGCCATGAGGGTTATCCGTCTCCCACCCACAGCTACTGGGACGACTATTGGGGCCTGAAGGGCTGGCACGACGGCGCGTGGCTGGCCGAATCGCTGGGCGACCACGAGACCGCAGCGTGGGCACGCGAACAGTACAAACTGCTTTACGACGCGCTGCATGCCTCGATCCGGGCGACCATGGCGTGGAAGGGTATCGACTTCATTCCCTCCTCGGCCGACCTGGGCGATGGCGATCCCACCGGCGTTTCGATCGCACTGGACCCGACCGGCGCACAGAGCGTGTTGCCCGCCGAGGCGCTGCGGACCACCTTCGCGCGCTACCTGGAGGACGTCCGCAAGCGCAGCCAGCCCGGTGCGCTGTACGCGTACACACCGTACGAGATCCGCAATGTGCTGAGCTATGTGCACCTGGGCCAGCCGCAGGTGGCCGATGAGCTGCTGCAGGGACTGCTGCATGATCGGCGCCCGCTTGAGTGGCAGGTGCTGGCTGAGGTCGTGCACTCACGCCTGCGTTTTCCGCGCTATCTGGGCGACATGCCGCATACCTGGATTGGTGCCGAGTACGGCCGCACGCTGTTCGGCATGCTGATGCGCGAAGACGATGATGCCCTCTCACTGCTGCCGGGCACGCCACCGTCTTGGGTGGCTGGCGATGGGTTGGCGGTCGAACGCCTGCCGACAGCGTATGGCACGTTGCAGATGCAGGCGCGGCAACGCGACGGGGTGCTGACGGTGGCGCTTGGTGAGGGGCTGCGCAACGGGACGGCGGTGAAGGTCTGGTGGCCGGAGCGCACCATGCCGAAGACGGTGCGTGTGGATGGACGTAGCGTTTCCGACTTCGATGCCGAGGGTGTGCGGCTGGTGAAACCGTTCCGGACACTGGAGGCGCGTTGGTAGAGCAGCCGAGCATCGCTCGGCTCTACAAAGACGGAGGTAGCGCCGGGCCACGCCCGGCGTCATTGCAGCGTCGGCAACCCCGGCGGATTGGTCTGCGACTGCGGCACCGCTTCCTCGGCCACATTCCATCGCTTCAGCGCCTGCGCATAGGTGCCGCTGCCTATCTGGGTATTCAGCGCCTGCGTCACCGCGTCGGCCAGGCCGCTGCCCTTGCGCGTGGTCACCGAAATCGCCGCAGCGTTCGGCCATCCCCCTGGGAACAGGCCAACACGCCGCACCTTGCCATCGCGTGCCGAATAAGCGCCGGTGGCATTGGGCTCGAACGAGACATCGGCGCGGCCGGTGATCACCGCCAAGCGGCCGACCACCGCGTCGTCGAAGTACTGGTACTCCACCGGCTTCAGGCCGGCAGCGATGTTCTGCTGGTCCCACTGGCGCAGGATCTGGTCCTGGTTCGTGCTGGCGCCCACCACCACCTTCAGCCCGGCGACGTCGGCGGGCTTTTCGATCTTCTGTATCGGCCCATCGGCGCGCGTGTAGATGCCCAGCAGGTCGTAACGATAGCTGGAGAAATCGAACTTCTTCTTGCGCTCCTCGGTGACCGTCACGTTCGACAGCACTGCATCGTACTTGCCCGACTCCAGCCCGAGTGGCCAATCGGCCCATGCCACCGGCACGATCACCAGCTTCAGGCCCAGCCCATCGGCGATCAGCCGCGCGATGTCCGGCTCGATGCCGACCACGTCCTTGCTGTCGGCACCATAGTCGGCCAGCGGCAGCTGCCCCGGATGAGTGGCAACGGTGAATGTGCCGGGGGTGACGAAGCGATAGTCGGCCGGGATCAACGCCTGAGCCTTCGGGTCAAACGTACCCTTCAGCACGGCCGTGTTCGCACCGGCCAGGCTGGTCGTGGCCACGGCGCCGGCATCCGGTGCCTGGCGTACGCGCGAATAGACGATGCCGGCGATGCCGATGACCAGCACGCCCACGATCAACAGGGTGCTGCGCGAGGGGCGACGCGGTGCTGCAGGGCTCATGGTGTTCCTTCCAGGGCTATAGGGTCTTGGCCAGGAAATCGGCCGTGCGCTGCCGGCGCGGGCGCTCGAACAACGCCTCGGGCGTGCCCTGCTCGATCACCCGCCCTTGGTCCATCATCACCACGTGGTCGGCCACGCGGCGGGCGAAGCTCAGTTCATGGGTGACGATCACCAGCGTGGTGCCGGAACTGGCCAGCTCCTCGATCACGCTCAGCACTTCAGCCACCAGTTCCGGGTCCAGTGCCGAGGTCGGTTCATCGAACAGCAGCACCTTCGGTTGCAGCGCCAGTGCGCGGGCGATCGCGATGCGCTGCTGCTGGCCACCGGACAGCTGGCGCGGGAACGCATCGGCCTTGTCGGCCAGGCCAACCCGCTCCAGCAGCGTCCGCGCCTGCTGCTCGGCCTGCGCGCGCGGCACGCCACGCACCGCGATCGGTGCCTCGATGATGTTTTCCAGCGCGGTCAGGTGCGGGAACAGGTTGAAGCCCTGGAACACCATGCCCACTTCCGCACGACGGCGGCGGATCTCACGCTCGGGCAGTTCGTACAAGGTGTCACCCTCGCGGCGGTAGCCAATCAGCTGGCCGCCCACAGTCACGTAGCCGCTGTCGGCACGTTCCAGGTGGTTGATCAACCGCAGCAGCGTGGATTTCCCGGCGCCGGACGGTCCGATCAGCACCGTCACGCTGCCGGCGCGCAGGTCCAGGTTCACGTCTTCCAGCACCGGCTGATCGCCGAATGCCTTGCCCACGCCATGCAGCGACACCGCCGCACCCTCGCCCGCTTCGACCTGGGTGGCGATGCGCGGGCGGTTGGCCACGCGCGGCGCAGCATCACTGGATGTCCGCACCGGTGACGACACCCGCGACACCGAGCGCTCGCGCTGCAGCTGGCCGCGCGCGAAGCGCTGTTCCACGCGCCGCTGCAGCAGCGACAACACGGTCAGGATCACCAGGTACCAGACCGTGGCCACCATCAGCAGCGGCACCACTTCCAGGTTGCGCCGATAGATCACCTGCACGGTGTAGAACAGCTCCGGCAGCGCCAGCACGTAGACCACCGAGGTGCTCTTGGCCAGGCCGATCACATCGTTGAACGCCGCCGGCAGGATCGAACGCATCGCCTGCGGCAGGATGATGCGGCGCACCTGGCGGCCACGCGGCAGGCCGAGCGCGGCCGCGGCCTCGTACTGGCCGTGGTCGACCGAGAGGATGCCACCGCGGATCACCTCGGCCGAGAACGCGGCCTGGTTCAGGGTCAGGCCCAGCACCGCGGCGGTGAACACACCGATCAGCTGTGTGGTCGGGTACGAGAACAGGCTGATGCCGGTGAACGGCACGCCCAGTTCGATGGTGCTGTACAGATAGCCCAGGTTGTTCAACAGCAGCAACAGCACCAGCAACGGGATCGAACGGAACAACCACACATAGCCCCACGACACCGCCGACAGCAGCGGCGAACCGGAGACGCGTGCCAGCGCGAGCAGCGTACCCAGCGCGAAACCGAGGCCGGTGCCAAGCGCGGTCAGCAGCAGCGTGCGACCCAGGCCTTCCAGCACCGGGCGTGCGAAGAACCACTCGGCGAAGGTGCCCCAACCCCAGCGCGGATTGCCCAGCACGGACTGCAGCCCGATCAGGATCAGCGCCAGTGCCAGCACCGTGCCGAAGACCTGCAGCGGATGCCGGGCCGGCACGATCTTCAGTGCCTGTCCGGGCGCCGGACGAGCGGCGATGCCCTCCAGCGCGGTCGACGGTGTGCTCATGCGTGGGCTCCGTGCAGCAGTGCCTGTGCAGCGGTAACGACAGGCGTCGTCGCCCGCAGGTGCTTCTCGAACGGCAGATGCGCAACCGTTTCCGGGTCGGCCTCCAGATCGAACAACGCGGTGTAGCCATGACTGAGGTACAGGCCAACGGCTTCAGGCTGACGGAAGCCGGTGGTCAGGAACACTCGTCGGTACCCTTGCCGCGCCGCCTGGTCTTCCAGCTCCTGCAGCACGCGTCGCGCGATGCCCTGGCGGCGCAGTCCGGGCAGCGTCCAGATGCGCTTGAACTCGGCGGTATCCGGATCGCGGTGCGGCATGAACGCACCGCCGGAAATCGCCACCCCGTCGCGCAGCAGCAGCACGAAGGCGCCCACCGGCGCCGCAAAGGCCTGCGCCGGGTAGCGCTGCAGCTCCTCGCGAGCGCTGCCGCCGATGCGTCGACGCACGTCAGCGTAGCGGCTGTCGTACTCCTGCTCCAGGCCATCGAACAACGGCCGCGCCAGCGGGTCATCGACCGAGGTATAGAGGAAGCGTTCGTCGTGGCTCATGTCGCGTCCTTCACCAGGTAATCTTCGGCCAGCCGCGCCCACAGGCTGGCGGCGGGGGCAATGGCGGCGTCGTTGAACACATAGCGCGGGCTGTGCAGCGGTGCACTGTCACCGTTCCCGACGAACACGAAGCTGCCCGGTCGTGCCTGCAGCAGGAAGGCGAAATCCTCGCTGGCCGTGCGCGGCGCGAATTCGGGAACGACCTGTGCGGCGCCGAAGCCCTGCACGGCCACCTCGCGGATGTAGGCGGTCTGCTGCGGATGGTTGATCACACTGGGGAAGCCGCGCGGGAACTCGATCTCGGCGCGCGCACCGAACGCGGCGGCGGTCTGTTCGGCAATCTCGGTGACCCGGCTCCGCAGGGTGTCGCGCACTTCCGGCAGGTAGGCGCGCACGGTCAGCTTCAGCTCGACCACGTCCGGAATCACGTTGGCGGCCTGCCCGCCGTGGATCGAGCCCACGGTGACCACGCCCATCTGCCGCGGATCGACATTGCGCGACACCACGCTCTGCAGCGCGGTGATGATGTGCGCCGCCACCAGGATCGGATCGACGCTGCCCTGTGGCTCGGCGCCGTGGCCGCCCTTGCCGATCACCTTCAGCCGTGCCCAATCCACCGACGCCATCGCCGGGCCATCGACGAAACCGAAGTGGCCCACCGGCACGCCCGGCCAGTTGTGCAGCCCATAGATCGCATCCACCGGGAAACGCTCGAACAGGCCATCGGCAATCATCTTCGACGCGCCCGAACCCGTCTCCTCAGCAGGCTGGAACACCAGCTGCAGGGTGCCGTCGATGCGCCCGTGGTGGGCCAGGTAGTGTGCAGCGGACAGCAGGATGGCGGTATGCCCATCGTGGCCGCAGGCATGCATCAGCCCCTCGGTCTGGCTGGCGTAGGCCAGGCCGGAGTCCTCATGGATCGGCAGTGCATCGATGTCGGCGCGCAGGCCGAGACGACGGCTGCCCTGCCCGCGCTGCAGCGTGCCGACCACACCGGTGCCGCCGAGGCCGGTGGTCACCTCATAGCCCCATTGCTGCAGCAGCTCGGCCACGCGGGCGCTGGTGCGGTGCTCCTCGAAGGCGAGCTCCGGGTGCTGGTGCAGGTCATGGCGGATCGCGATTGTGGCCTCGGCGCGTGCCGCGATCTCGGGCAATATGCCACTGGTTGGGGAAGTCCGCCGGGCGTGGCCCGGCGCTACCGCGGTTTCTCCGCTCATCGCCTTATCCCGCCTTCCGTGCCGGTTCGGCGTCGGTCGAATAGCGGCTGGCCTTGTACGGCAGACCCAGATGCTCGCGCAGGGTCTGTCCTTCCAGCTCGCGCTGGTGGTAGCCGCGCGCCTGCAGGATCGGCAGCACCTGGGTCACGAAATCGTCCAGGCCCTCGCGCTGCGCGGCGAAGCCGAGAATGAAGCCATCGCTGGCACCGGCATCGAACCAGCGGATCAGCTCATCGGCCACATGCTCCGGTGTGCCGATGAAGTTCGGCCGTGGGCTCACTGCTTCCAGTGCCACCTGGCGCAGGCTCAGGCCCTTCTCACGCGCATCCTGCTTGATGCGGTCGGTGGTGGAACGGAACGAGTTGCTGCCGATGTCACCCAGCTCCGGGAACGGTGCATCCGGGTCGTACTGGCTGAAATCGTGGTGATCGAAGAAGCGCCCCAGGTACGCCAGCGCATCTTCCAGCGTGGCCAGTGCGGCAATCGCCTGGTACTTGGCTTCGGCTTCCTCGGCGGTGCGGCCGACGATGGGGCCGATGCCCGGGAAGATCTTCACGTCATTGCCACTGCGGCCGTGCGCGATCGCCGAGTTCTTCACCTTCTGGGTGAATGCACGGGTTTCTTCCAGCGACGGCGAATGGGTGAACACCGCATCGGCGTACTTGCCGGCCAGCGCGATGCCATCGTCAGACGAACCGGCCTGGAAGATTACCGGCTGTCCCTGCGGCGAACGCTGGATGTTGAGCGGGCCTTCCACCTGGAAGAAGCGGCCCTTGTGGTCGAGGCGGCGGAATTTCTCCGGTGCGAAGAAGGTGCCGCTGTCGCGCTCACGCACGAAGGCGTCGTCGTCCCACGAATCCCACAGCCCCTGCACGACGTCCAGGTACTCATCGGCGATCTGGTAGCGCAGCGCGTGCTCCGGGTGCGGCCGGCCGTAGTTGCGGCCCGAACCCTCCAGTGGCGAGGTCACCACGTTCCAACCGGCGCGGCCGCCACTGAGCAGATCCAGTGAAGCGAACTGCCGTGCCACCGTGAACGGATCGCTGTAGGACGTCGACAGCGTGCCGGCCAGGCCGATCTTCTTCGTTGCCGTGGCCAGCGCCGACAGCAGCGAGATCGGCTCGAAGCG
This sequence comes from Stenotrophomonas sp. AS012628, assembly GCF_010608305.1. Taxonomy (NCBI): domain Bacteria; kingdom Pseudomonadati; phylum Pseudomonadota; class Gammaproteobacteria; order Lysobacterales; family Lysobacteraceae; genus Stenotrophomonas; species Stenotrophomonas sp. AS012628. The sequence continues at coordinate 129,999 of NZ_VMBJ01000004.1, forward strand.
GTTGAGGAAGTGCGGGATCGACTTCTCGTTGATGTACAGGCCATCGGCCACGAAACCGAAGGCAATGCCGTTGTCCTCGGCGGTGCGCGCAATGTCGATGTAGAACTGCAGGTTGACGCTGGCATCGGCCGGATTGGACGGATGCTTCCAGGCATGCATGTGGCTGCCGGGGCCCTGCAGCATGATGCCGAACGGAATGTGGCGCGGGGTGGTGCTCATGGGAATCGCTCCTGCAGGTCAGGCCACCGCCGCGCGCGGCGCGGGCGACAGCAGTTCAAGGGATGTCAGGCGTGCGTCGAGGTCGGCCACCGGCGCATCGAGAATGAACTCACCCACGCCGAAGCGCCGGTGCAACGCGTCCAATTCGTCACGCACATGCTGCGCATCGCCGGACAGCACGCTGGGGCGCGTTTCCTCGATGCGGAAGTCCGCCACGCCCACCTGGCGTGCGTACTCGGCAGCTGCCTCGGCGCTGGGCAGGTTCACCGCCTGCCCGGGACCGAGGTGCAGCTTGTAGACGCGCAGCGCACCGATATGACGCGCTGCGGCTTCGGCAGTCGGCGCGGCGAAGGCCACCGTAGCCAGCAGCGGTGGCTGCGAGGAGACGCTGCGGTAGGCGTGGAACGCGGCCTCGATGTGCTTCGGGTCGCCGTCGAAGTGCGCGGCGTAGACGAAGCGCCAGCCCAGTTCGGCCGCCTGCTTTGCGCTCTGTGGACTTGCGCCGAGCAGGAAACGCTCTGGCGCCTGCTGCGGAACCGGCCGCGCCAGCGCCTCGCTTTCGGCGCCGGCCAGATAGCCCTCAAGATCGCGCAGTTGCTGGTCGAAGTCGGCGAACGCCGGGCGCCCGGCCGCCAGCGCGGCAGTCGACGCTGGCAGGCCGCCCGGTGCCTTGCCCACGCCCAGATCCACGCGCCCTGGCGCCAACGCTGCCAGCAGGTTGAAGTTCTCCGCCACCTTGTACGGCGCGTAGTGGCGCAGCATCACCCCGCCGCTGCCGACACGGATGCGCCGGGTCTGCGCCAGCACCCACGCCGCAAGCACCTCCGGTGCGGGACTCGCCAACGTCGGCGCGGCATGGTGCTCGGCAAACCAGTAGCGGTGATAGCCCAGCTGTTCGGCGCGCTGCGCCAGCTGCAGGCTGTTGCGCAGCGCCTGTTCCGGCGAGGCGCCCTCGGCCACCGGGCTCTTGTCCAACACGCTGATCTGATAGCTCATCGTCGCGTCCTCGCTCAGGGATGGGCCACGGGGATGCCGAGCAACCCGTTCAGCGCGGCCAGGATCGGCTCGGCGCCGGAGATGTACTGGCGGTTCTGGTGCGCGCCACTGGCCAGCTCGCTGTGCACGCCCTGCGGCAGCACCAGCTTCGGCAGCGACTGGTCCTGCTCGCCGATCTCGGCGATCACCTCGCGGCGCGGCCGCGCGAAGCCGATGCGGCGCACGTCCAGCTGCGCGTCCAGGCCGTCGATGCTCGACAGCGCCCCTTCCAGCAGCAGGCTGTGCCGACAGAAGAAGCGCTGGCCGGGAATCTGTCCGTCCTCGAACTCACGGTCGAGCAGGAACAGGATGGGCTTGTCGGTTGCGTCCAGACTCACGGGGTCGTCCTCATCGGGGGGCGGCAATGCGATGCCGCTTCGATATCGATGCTAGAGATGACGGCCGTCGGCACGGCGATGCCAGACGACAATCGGCGGTCAGATCCGGCCACGCAGATGCGCCTTGGCCATAAGCAAAGCGCCGCCGGTTATGCCGTCAGGCGATGCGTCGCAGCGGCGCCGCTACCGCCAGCGCCTGCGTAGCCAGATGGCCGGCCGCACGCTCGGTCGCCAGCGCGATCCGCGCCTGCAAAGCGGCACTGTTGATGTGCTCGCCATCGAAGTCGGCAGGCGTGGCATACACCCCGATCGGCAGCGTGTGCGCCTGCAGGAAACTGAACAACGGCCGCAACTGGTGGTCGATCACCAGCGCATGGCGCTCGCTGCCGCCGGTCGCTGCCAGCAATACCGGCGTATCCACCAGCGCTTCCAGCCCGATGAAGTCGACCAGATGCTTGAACAGCCCCGGATACGATCCCCGATAGACCGGCGCAGCCACTACCAGCAGCCCGGCCGCCTCGATCGTCTGCAGCGCCTGCTCCACGGCGGGCTCCACTTCGTCGCGCGACAACGACTGCCCCAGCGGACGCGCGATCGGTGCCAGCTCCACCAGATCCACACTGGCATGCACCCGCTGCTGCAGCGACGCCAGCAGATGCCGCACCAGCAGCAACGTGCGCGACGTCGCCGAACTGGTCGGCGACCCCACCACTGCAACCACCCTCAATGCAGAAGACATGAACTGCTCCTCGATGATGCCGAACTACCGCCGGCCGCCTTTCGCCTTGTGTAGAGCCGAGCCATGCTCGGCTGCTTTCGCCTTTGTGGAGTCGAGCCATGCTCGACTGCTCCAGATCAGAACCGGTAATTGATCCGCCCGTACCAGAACGCCCCGATGCGGCTCAGCACGTCGCCCGAATCCCACGTCGTCTCGATGCTCGCCACATCGGTGGCACTGCGTGCGTACTCGGGCACCTTGCGGGTGCGCTTGTCGAACACATTGTTGATGCCCAGCGCCGCACTCCAGCCCGCCCCCAGTTCCACGGCACCGGACAGGTTGGTCACCAGCACGGGCGGCTGCTTGTACTCCACGCCGTTGTTCAGGCGCTTGATCGGGCCGTAGTAGGTGAAGTCGACATTCGAGCGCCAGCGCCCGTTCTGCCACCCCAGGCCGGCCACCTGCGTATAGCTCGGCGTGCGGAAGCGCAGTGCGTATTCGCTGGTCCTGGTCAGCAGGTTGATGTTCGGCAGCCCCTGCAGCGCCCCTGGAATGTCGCTGACCTTCTGGATGGTGGTGCGCCCCACGTTGGCCGCGTAGCTCCAGCGCAGCTTGCCCCACGCGGTCTCCTGGTTCGCTTCCAGGGTCAGCTCGACGCCGCGTGTGCGGGTATTGCCCACGTTGGTGAAGTAGCTCGCGTAGAACGCATCACCCGGCAGGATGCTGATGCCGGCCGACCCCAGCAGTGCATCGATGGTGTTCTTCTGCGCTGCGCTCAGCACCGTGCCGCTGTTGTCGGTGATGCGCGCCGGATCCTGTGCGTTGTAGCCGATCTGGCTGGACTGCCCAAGCTGGCCACGGATATCGATCTGGTACGCATCCACGGCCAGGTGGAACGCCGGGCTCGGGTCCCAGGTCACGCCCAGGCTGTAGTTGGTGGCTTTCTCGGGCTTCAGCGGCGTGGCACCCAGTGCGATCGCCGCCTGCGACGACACCTGTGCCACCAGCGTGGTGCCGCACGGGCAGCTGCCCGTGGCCTGGTAGAACTGCGCACCCAGGCTGGGCGCATGGAAGCCGTTGCTGACCGTGGCCCGCACACCCAGCGCATCGGTGACGTCGAAGCGCGTGGTCAGGCGGCCCGTGGAGACACTGCCGAAGTCGGAATGGTCTTCCCAGCGCGCGGCCGCATCCAGGTACCAGCGCGAGGTGACGTTGGTGGCCGCGCCCACATAGACCGCCTTGCTGTTGCGGGTAGCCTTCACCGCGTCCGCAGTGGAATAGCCGACGAAAGCCGCAGCACCAAAGCCGGTATACGACTCCCACTGCCCGGCCCCGCGTTCATACTGTTCATGCTGGTACTCGGCGCCCGCGCTCACTTCCAGCGGCGAGGCGAACGCGGCCACCTCGAAGCCACGGCGCAGGTCCAGGTTGGCGATGCCCTGCTGGTAGTCCAGCTTGCCGTCGTAGAAGTCGGTAGGCGAACCGGGGTATGGCAGCGAGTAGTTCACCGAGTTGCGCGTATAGGTACGCACCGTGCTGCGGTTGCCGGTCAGGCTGGCGTCGTAGTCCCAGCCCGCGATCTGGCCTTTCACGCCCGCGGTGCCGGTGTACTGCTTCTCCTTGGTTTCCAGCACCGGCAGGAAGCCATCCGGGAACACGCTCAGCACGCCGGGTGCCTTGTAGGTGGTGAAGATGGTCGCCGGCAGACGGAAGTTCTGGATCGCCTGCGCGGTGCGGTCACTGGCCGTAGCGTTAGCGTAGAACTGCGCGCTTTCGCGCAGGCCATGGCCCACGTTCACCGCGAAGGCCTTCAGCGCATACGACGGCGAGCTGAGGATGATGTTGGCCTCGGCATTGCGGTTGGCCTCGGCCGGGTTCGGCGATGCGCCGGCCGGCAATCGATTGTTCGGCCGCAGCGCCACCAGATTGCCGCTGCCATCCACCGCCGGGTAGCTCAGATAGCCATCGATGTAGCGGCGGGTGCGGATCGCATGATGCTGGCGGGTGGTCTCGCCGGACAGGTTGACGAAGCCATCGGCGCCCCACGGCAGGCCCACGTTGGCACGCACGCTGGTTCGCGAGCCATCGCCATCAATGCTCTGCCCGCTTTCCACGGCGAGCTCGCCACCGTGCGCCTGCGACTTCAGGATCACGTTGACCACACCGGTAATCGCATCGGAGCCATAGATGGCAGACGCACCATCGCGCAGCACTTCCACGTGATCGATGGCCGACACCGGAATCAACGCCAGGTCCGCCCACGCATGGCCTGGGAAGCCGCCCCCATTGGCACCGCTCACATAGGCACTGGCATTGCGGCGCTTGCCGTTCACCAGCACCAGCGTGTAGCCCGGCGACAGGTTGCGCAGCTGGTAGCCACGGATCAGGCTTTCCTGGTCGCTCTGGTAGCCACCGATCTGGCTCAGCGACGGCAGCGCACGCTGCAACGCTTCCAGCAGGTTGCCCTGCCCGGTCGCGGCAAGGTCCTCGGCGGAGATCACATCGATGGGCGTGGAGCTGTTCTTCACCGTGCGCGTGCTGGTGCGCGAACCGGTGACCACCACCGCATCCAGCGTGGACGCTGCCACGTTGGCCGTCGCGGCGGTGGCGGCAGGATCAGCATCGGCTTCCGCCGCATGGGCGGGCGACGCGGCGAGGATAGCAGTGATCAGAACAGCGAGAGTGCTCAGGACAGGGGTGTGGGCGGCAGGCATGGGGGCTCGTGGGGGTGGGCCGAAAACACGCTTCCATTCAAGAGCCTGTTCACCTGGCGCGACAGGCGGGATCACGTCACCCAACCGTCATATCCGGCCACCCACATGACCGCTGGTAATGAGGTTAGGTGGCATTGCCGGTGCACTGCTGTCTGTAGAGCCGAGCCCACGCTCGGCTGCTCTTCGTGACGGCGTCAGATGCATCCCCCCTGCCGGTATTGAGCCGAGCGTGGGCTCGGCTCTACAAGAGGGGAGCGACCGCTCCATATGCCTGGCCGGCATCACCTCATGCCCGCGCACCACTCAGCGCCATGCATCTGCACCCGTAGCATCAAGCCATGCCCAGCCCACCCGCCGATCCCGCCGCGCCGCTCGTTGCCATCGTCGCCTGCCACGGCCAGGGGCTGTTCGAATTCGGCTGTGCGGTGGGCCTGTTCGCGCCGATAAGACCCGAGCTCGGCGTGGCCTGGTACCGCACCCAGCTATGCGCAGGCGAGCCCGGCGCACTGCGCATGCTCGGCAATGCGCAGGTGCAGCTGCCCTGCGATCTCAGCACGGTTGATGACGCCGACATCATCGTCATCCCCGGTTGGCGCGAACCCAGCGAACGCCCGCCGCAGGCACTGCTCGATGCGCTCAACCGTGCCCACGCACGCGGCGCGCGCATCGCCTCGATCTGCTCCGGTGCGTTCGTGCTGGCCTGGGCCGGGCTGCTCGACGGTCGCCAGGCCACCACCCACTGGCGCCTCACCGAAGCGCTCGCACGCGAGTTCCCGCGCATCGATGTGCGCGAAGATGCACTGTATGTAGACACCGGCAGCATCATCACCTCGGCCGGCTCGGCCACCGGCATGGACATGATGCTGCACATGGTGCGCAAGGATTACGGCGCGCGCGTGGCCAACCTGGTGGCCGAGCGATTGGTACTGGCGCCATGGCGCGATGCCGAACGCAGCCAGCGCGTCAGCCGCGCCATTCCCCATGGCGAGCCCACGCGCTTGGCAAAGCTGATGGAATGGATGCGCCGCAACCTGCGCGAGCCACACTCACTGGGCAGCCTCGCCGAGCAGGCGGCCCTCAGCCAGCGCACCCTGCAGCGGCAGTTCCTGGAGGCCACGGGCCTGTCGCCGATCGACTGGCTGATCCGCGAGCGCGTGGCCTACGCCCGTGAGCTGCTGGAAACCACCGACCGGCCGCTGCAGTGGATCGCAGAACAGGCTGGCTTTGGTTCGCAGGAATCGTTCCGTCGTCACTTCCGTGGCCAGGTCGATGCGAGCCCTACCGAGTACCGCAGCCAGCATCGCGGCGGTATTGGCGCGGATCGGCTGGTGGGCTGCTGATTCAGCGGTACTTCGTGCTGCGGGCCTGCATCGCTTACAACGTGGTGGTGCGCCGATGGATCCGCCAGCACTGCGCGGCAAAGCCCATCACAAACACCACAGCCAATCCCAGCAGCGTCTGCAGCACCACCGGGGCCATCGGCGCCGCAGCAATCGGATGCGCTGCCGGCAAGCGGGTCAGCGTTTCATTGACGCCGGGCACCAGCGACAACAGGAAACTGAACGACAGCGCGAAGGTCGACAGGTAACGCGCTGCGCGCCCCAGCCAGCGCAGCCGCGCGGCCAGCACGCCGCCGAATGCCACCAGCAGCACGATCACCCCGAATGCGTGGCCCGGGTTGATCCCGCCCGTGCTGGAGACGGTGAATGAGGTAGCGACAGACAGCACCAGTCCCGCCAGGTACAGCTTGCCCGAGCGTGTTGCAGGGTCGATTGCGCAATGGCGAATGAAGGCATACAGGCCGCTGAGGACCGGGATCAGGCTGACAACGGTATGGAACACGCCCAGCGTGGACAGAGAGTGCGACATGGAACATCTCCAGAGTTAAATAAACCTACTAGTTGGTAGGTGCGTGATTCAAAAAATGACCCGCGTCGCCGCGGGCCCCACCACAGTCATGTCAGGCAGTCGCGCTCACCCGCGCAATGGCCAACCGCGCCAGTGCCGCGAACGTCGCCGCATCGGCGAAACCGCGCGCGGCCAGCATCGCGCCATGTACCGACGACATGAAGGCCTTCGCCTCGTCCGCCGCCGAGCCCTGCAGGCGCAACTGGCCCTGCGCGGCGCCCTTCTCCAGCGTCACCGTCAGCCACCCGCTCAGATCCTCGAAATGCCCGCGTACTTCTTCGGCAATCTCCGCAGGGATCATCGGTGCCTCTGCCGCCAGCATCGCGCAGATGCAGAACGAAGACGTGCCACCGGCGATACAGCTGGACCAGTAGTCCACATAGGCGTTGAGCTCCTGCAGCGGGTCGCCCAGCTGCCGGTCCAGCAGCGCCAGGCCCTCACGCGCCTCGGCCCGGTACAGCTCAACCACCGTGCGCACCAGATCCACCTTGCTTGGGAAATGGTGGTGGATGCTGGCCTTGCTGATGTTCACCCGCGCCGACACGTCGGCGTAGCTGAAGCCGTTGTAGCCACCGGCCTCCAGCAGCGAACGGGCGTGGGCCAGGATCTCCTGGGCCTTGGGCGAGAGCGACTCTTTCATGCCGCCAACCTACTAGTAGGTTGAGGCGCTGTCAACTCCCCCTGTTGGACTCGCCGGGCGTGGCCCGGCGCTACCCACGCCCCGCTCAGTCCTCCTGTACCAGCTTGAACTCGCGCAGCAGGCCACCGATCTGGGTCTTGTCCAGCTTGTTCATCAGCAGGTTGCGCAGGAACGCAGGCCCGGGAATATTCAGTTCCTTGCCATCGCGCAGACGACCGGCGGCGGCCAGCAGCGAGCGCACGTCGTAGGTGGAATTGAACACCTCCGGCACGCCGCGTTCGATATCCAGCAACGTGTACACCGCTTCCATCGGCGTACGCACCGAATACTCGGTGGTGAAAATGCAGTCGCGCTGCTTCGATTCGGCGAACTGGCCGATGAAGGCGAAGTTCACCGCACCTTCCGGCACCACGTCAGGGCGATCACCGGCCTGGCGCGGCATGAAGAACGCGGTGATGTACGGCATCATCACCGGTACCGTCTTCGCACCGGTCGCGGCCAGCTCGTCGATCTCTTCCACCGGCACGCCCAGGTGGTACAGCCACTCGCGGGTGATCTCCTCGCCGGTGCAGTCCTGCATCGGCTTGTTCACGTAGTCGCCGGGCGTATCCACAAACAGCGAATACACCCAGACCACGATCTGGTCCTTGGGCTGGTTCTTGAAATGTGGCTGGCGGTTCACCGTCCAGCTCATCAGCCAGCGCGAGTCACGCACGCTGACGATGCCGCCGGTCACCACCTTGCCGCTGAAGGGATCGCGCTTGGCGATCTTTTGGATGTAGGCCGGAATGCGCGCATCCAGCGTGGTCACCGTCGCCGATTCCCACTTGGTTTCCGGAATGTGCGCGCCGAACACGTCCGGGCGCCCGAACGCTGCATCCTTCGCGGCAATGCGTCGCCACAGGTCCCAGGCCGGCGCGGGGCCTTCGTTCAGGCGTGCCGCAGTGTGGTGGTCGCCGTTGTCCGAATTCTCGGTCAGAGAACCGATGGTCATGAACAGCAGATCGTCCGCGCCCAGATCTACGCCACCAGCCACCCCGTCACGAACCCAGTGGATGCGCGTGGCCTGCTTGCGGCCCGGCTGCAGATCGAAGTCGACGTCGGTCACTTCGGTGCCGTACTGGAACACCACACCATGGTTCTGCAGCCACTTCACCAGCGGCAGCACCAGCGATTCGTACTGGTTGTACTTGGTGAACTTCAGTGCGGAGAAGTCCGGCAGCCCGCCAATGTGGTGGATGAAGCGATGCAGGTACAGCTTCATCTCCAGCGCCGAATGCCATTCCTCGAACGCGAACATGGTGCGCCAGTACAGCCAGAAATTGCTGTCCAGGAAGTCGCGGCCCAGCACTTCGTTGATGCGCTTGTTCTCCATCTCCTGACGGGTGGCCAGGAACAGCGCGATGATGTCCTTCTGTGCCTGCTCGGTCAGCGTGAACAGGCCATCGGTGTGTGCATCCTCGCCGCGATTGATGGTGGCGCGCTGCAGCGAATAGTTCGGGTCGTCCTTGTTCAACCAGTAGAACTCGTCCAGCACGCTGGCATCTTCAATCTCCAGCGACGGTATCGAGCGGAACAGGTCCCACAGGCACTCGAAATGGTTCTCCATCTCGCGGCCACCACGGATCACGAAACCCTTTTCCGGCACCTTCAGGCCATCCAGCGCACCGCCAGGAATCTGCTGCTGTTCAAGAATGGTGATGCGTTCACCGGCCATGCGCCCATCGCGCACCAGGAACGCGGCGCCGGCCAGCGAGGCCAGGCCCGAGCCCACAAACCAGGCGCGTTTGCCATCCACACCGGCCGGCTTGCGCGGGCGCGCGAAAGCTTCGTAGTTGCCACTGCTGTAGTACATGCGCTGCTCCTTCCTGGGCTGGTCCACCCCACTCTAGCGCCGAACCGATGTACCGCATGCTTCAACCCGCCTGCGACCCAGTGACGCAGGTGCATGCAGACTCGATGCTTCGAGCGGTCATCAACCGCGTGGAGCATCCCCTCCGGTAATGAACCAGCGCTGGAACCCCTCGATCGCATCCGGCATCAGCGCGCGGGCGCGTTCACGCACCAGCACTTCGGCGTCGCGCATCGCGCTGATCGCATCCGGCCGCGCGCACAACGCCATCGCCACATCCGACGCGTCCAGCATCGCCAGGTTCACGCCCACGCCCACCGGCGGCATCAGATGCGCCGCATCGCCGATCAAGGTCACGCCATCGCGCGGGGTCCAGAAAAAATCCGCTGGCAGGCTGTAGATCGGCCGCCGCACGAAGTCCGTGCAGGCCTCCAGCAGGCGCCGAAGGTTCGTGGCCCACCCGGTATAGCAGCCTGTCACCAGCGTCCGTATGCCGTGCTGCGCGATCTGCGCATCAAGCCATTCGGAAGATCGCTTCAGCGCCGCATACACGCAGAGCCGATCGCGGCTGTTGCGTTGCACGAACAGGGCCTCCTCGCCGCCAAAGCAGAACAGGCTGCCCTGCCCGACCATCGCTGCGATGTCCGCAGCAGGCTGTGCGATCCAACCTTCGAAGAAGGTAATGCCGGTGGGCACCGGCTGGCACGTACTCAAGGCCGCGCGCACTTTCGACCACGCACCATCGGCACCGATCACGATGTCCGCCTCGCGCTGCACGCCGTTGGCGAATCGCAGGCCGTGGCCGTTCGCCTGTGCAGATACCAGCGCGGTCAGGCTGTGGCCCCACTGCACCGTGTCCGCCGGCAGCGCGTCCAGCAGCAGCTGGCGAAGGTCGCCGCGGTCGATCTCTGGCTTGTCCTTGCTCCCTTCCGGCCCGAACCCGCCGGTGGTGATCTCCCCGGACCACGGGTCGCCCATCCGCGCCTCCTGCCCCTCATGCCGTGCGACCGCACGGAAGGCCTCCAGCAGGCCCGCGCGCTGCAGCGCCACCTGCCCGGAATCGTCGTGCAGATCCAGCGTGCCACCTTGCGTGCGCTGCTGCCCGGATGCTTCGCCCTCGTACACGCTCACGCGGTGACCGCCGCGATGCAGGATGAGCGCAGCGGTCAGACCAGCGGGGCCTGCGCCAATGACGGCGATGCGGGGAGGGTGCTCCATGGCGCAATTCACATGAGTTGATACGTCAACCGTATGTTGGAAAGGTTGACATGTCAACCTTCAGCCGGCAACGTGGTGCCATGACCTCCCCCAGCATCACACCCGACGAATGGGCCGCCTGGCGCGGCTTCCGGCGCATGGCCGAGATCACCTCAGGCCGCATCGTGCAGGACATCACCCGCAGCACAGGCCTATCCAGAGCGGACTTCATCGTGCTGATGGAGCTGAGCCAGTCCAAGGATCACTGCCGCCGCCAGCGCGAACTGCTGGACTACCTGGAATGGGACAAGACGCGCCTCTCGCACCAGCTGACCCGCATGGCCGGCCGTGGTCTGATCGAGCGCGATACCGACGCCGACAAGGTCGTAGTGATCCGCATGACCGCGGAAGGTCGCGCACAGTTGCGCGCCGCACGCCCGGTGCACGTCGCCGGCGTCCGCCAGTATTTTCTCGACCATCTCTCCGCCGATGATCTGGCCGCCTTGCAGCAGATCACCGACAAACTGCATGCAGCACTGCAGGACGAGGAGAACTGAAGCATCGCCCCCGGTAGTGCCGGCCGCTGGCCGGCAAGTGCACGCACCCAACTCCACCGGGATGCCGGCCAGCGGCCGGCACTACCAAACGCGGGCATTCGTGGCGGGATTTGACATGCAGGCATTTGCCTGCATATAGTCCATCCCAAGGGCGGCGCCTGCCTGCCCACGCGAGGAACCTGCAATGGTGGATATCGCACACAGGGTCGGCATCAAGGCCCCCGCAAGCCAGGTGTACCAGGCCCTGGCCACCCCCGAAGGCGTGGCCGCCTGGTGGGCTGAAGACACCCATGGCGAGCGCGAGGTCGGCGGCACGGTCAAGGCGCGTTTCACGAACAACGGCCAGGAGATCGGCGCCATGGAAATGAAGCTGGAACAGCTCATTCCCGGCGAGCTGGTGCTCTGGAAGTTCCTCGCCGGCCCCGCCGAATGGATCGGTACCCACGTGCGCTTCGCGCTGAAACAGGAAGGCGATTACTGCATCGTGCTGTTCACCCATGAAGGCTGGAAAGAGCGCGTCGAGTTCACCTTCCACTGCAGCACCAAGTGGGCGGTGTTCCTGATGAGCCTGAAGGCGCTGCTGGAGACCGGCAAGGCCCAGCCCAACCCACACGACGTCAGGATCGACAACTGGAATTGAAGACATCCCCATGGCGGTAGACCACGTGCGCGACGCAGACAAAGTTTTCAAGGCACTGGCCGATCCCACGCGCCGCACGCTGCTGGATCTGCTCTGCGAAGACAACGGCCAGACCCTGGGCCAGCTGTGCGAGCACCTGGACATGGCCCGGCAATCGGTCACCCAGCACCTGGGCCTGCTGGAAGACGCCAACCTCATCAGCACTGTGCGCCGTGGCCGCGAGAAGCTGCACTTCATCAACCCGGTGCCGCTGCATGAAGTCTACGAGCGCTGGGTACGCAAGTTCGAGCAGCAGCGCCTGAGCCTGCTGCATGACCTGAAACGCGAACTGGAAGGAGAATGACGATGTCCGCAGAGACTACCCGCTTCATCCACGTGATCTATATCGCCTCCACGCCACAGAAGGTGTTCGAGGCCATCACCCGCCCCGAGATCGCCAGTCGCTACTGGGGGCATGAGAACGTCTCGGACTGGAAGCCCGGCTCGCGCTGGCAGCACGTGCGCGCCAACGAAACGCGCTCGGTCGAGCTGGTCGGCGAAGTGGTGGAAAGCACCCCGCCCTCGCGGCTGGTCATCACCTGGGCCGCCGCCTCGCAGGCCGACGACCCGGACGCCTACAGCCGGGTCACCTTCGACATCGTGCCCTACCAGGACATGGTGCGGCTGACGGTGACCCATGAGGAGCTGGAACCGGGCAGCGGCATGGATACCGGCATCCGCCAGGGCTGGCCGATCGTGCTGTCCAGCCTGAAGTCGTTGTTGGAGACGGGCAAGGGGCTGGATGTGTTTGCGAAGCCGGCGTAGTCGTCGGGAGGGTTGGCCCGCGCGAGCGGCACCGGGCAGATGGCCCGCTGTCGCCGTCGCCGCACAATCCCCAATCGCTCCCCCACATTGCATTTCATGGAACAATAGGGAGCACATGGTTCTCGAGTTCCGTTATGTCCCCCGCGTTGCTAACCGTCGATCAGGCTGCCCAGCAGCTCAGCCTGCACCCCAAAACCGTCCTGCGGCATATCCGTAGCGGCCAACTGCGCGCGACCCGCATCGGCAAGTCCTATCGCATCACCGCTGAAGACCTCGACGTGTTCACCGGCACCGTGCGTGAGCCCTCCGCTGCGCGCCCACAGCTGACCACAGTGGTGGATATTCCCGGATGCGGTGCGGCACGTGCCGCCGACCTGGTCCGTGCCCTGCATGCGCGCGTCACCGGCCGCGAGGCCGACGATGAGCCGCTGCGCATGGAGACGATCTATTCGCCTGAGCACGATGTGCTCAAGCTGATCGTGATCGGTGGCCTGGCGGGTTCCGCAGCGCTGCTTGTCAGCCTGCAGCGCCTGCTGCAGGACCGCAGCGCATGAAGCGGCAGCGCCCCGGCATTCCCACGCAGCACGTACTTGCCGCCTATCGCCAGGTGCTTTCGGACTGGCCGGTACCACACGAATCGCACCATCTCGCCACCCGCGCCGGTTCGACATTTGTGGTCAGCTGCGGCCCGGAACACGGCCCGGCCCTGGTGCTGCTGCATGGCACCCTCAGCAATGCCGCCAGCTGGATGTTCGATGCCGAACGTTGGAGCGAGTACTACCGCGTGCATGCCGTCGACATCATTGGCGAACCGGGCCTCAGCGAAGGCACGCAACCTGCGCTGGACAGCGACGCGCATGCGCAATGGCTGGATGATGTCCTCGACGCACTTGGCGTGGAAAGCGCAGCATTCGTGGGCCTGTCGTTCGGCGGCTTCCTGGCACTGGACTACGCGCTGCGAAGGCCTGCCCGGGTCAACGCACTGGTCCTGGTCAGCCCCTCGGGTATCGGGCGCCAGCGTGCATTCCTGCTCAAGGCGCTGCCACTGTTGCTGCTTGGCCGATGGGGACGCGAGCGCCTGCGCCGCGCGGTCATGGGTCCCGCGCCACTGCATGCACCAGCACGTGCGCAGCCGCTGCTCGACCTGCTGGCATTGATCCGTGCCGAGGTTCGGCCACGTCCGCTGCGCATTCCCCTCTTCAGCGACGAGCGCCTGGCTGCGTTGCATCCGCCGGCAGCCCTTGTCATGGGCGCGCGTGATGCCCTCATCGACACCCCTGCCGCCGCCGAACGCATGAAGCGGCTCGTCCCGGCGGCGGACGTCACCCTGCTCGCAGACGCCTATCACTACATCCCCGGCCTGCGCGAAGACATCCTCGCCCGGCTGCGTCAACTGCAGAACCTCCAGCATGAATGATTCCATTGAACACTTCGGCACCACCCGCCTCCTGCGCATCGCGCCGCAGGGCCCCGCACTCGATGCCAACGGCCTGCGCGATCTGGTCGGCGATGCCCTCGGGCATCAGGCCGAGTGGATTGCCGTGCCGGTGCAGCGCCTTTCGGCTGACTTCTTCGAGCTGCGCTCCGGCATGGCCGGGCAATGGCTGCAGATGCTGGTGAACTACCGCCTGCACTTCGCCGTGCTGGGCGATGTCAGCGACTACCGCGCACAGAGCGAATCGCTGGACGCCTGGATCACCGAATGCAACCGCGGCCACAACGGCTGCTTCGTTGCCGACTGGGATGCCCTGCTGGCTCGCCTTTCGGCCCCCGCCAGCGCGGGCTGAACGCCAACCCCACACTCACCCTCACCGAACCCGGTTCCGACCGCACTCCGACGCCGCCCGCCAGAGCATCACCGGCAGGCTCCCCAGGCGACGTTCGATGCGTGCTTCAGACGCAGATTCCCTGCACAGCAAGGTGGCGGCGGTCACCCTTGGCTTCGGGGTGATGAAGATTGCCGCCACCACCCTCGGCGAGACTGCGGGCGATCTGCTGTCGATGACGCTCAACCTGGGCTACGTGGCCAGCTCGGCCATCCTGCTGACGATCTTTGCCGGCCTGCTGGGCATGCAGTTGTCGGCACGACGCTTCCACCCGGTGCTGTTCTGGTCGGTGGTGCTGGCCACCAGCACCGCCGGCACGACGATGTCGGACCTGATCGACCGCACGCTCGGCCTGGGCTACGCCACCGGCGCCAGCCTGCTGGCCGGCTGCCTGGCGCTGGTGCTGCTGGCCTGGCGGATATCGGAAAAATCGATCTCGGTCAGCAACATCGCATCGCGCCGCGCCGAAGGCTTCTACTGGACCGCCGTGCTGTTCTCCAACACGCTCGGCACCGCGCTGGGTGATTTCCTTGCCGACGATTCCGGGTTGGGCTTCACCGGCGGCGCACTGCTGATCGGCAGCCTCATCGCGCTCACCGCGCTGGCCACCCGCATCAAGGGCATCAACCGGGTCATCCTGTTCTGGATCGCCTTCGTGCTCACCCGCCCGTTCGGTGCGACCTTCGGCGATCTGCTCACCAAGCCGCTGGAAAAAGGCGGGCTGGGCTTCAGCACGGTCGGCTCGTCGCTGGTGCTGTTCACCATTCTGGTAACGCTGGTGGCGCTGCCGATGCTGCAGCGTAAGGCGCAGCCAGCCAGCTAACGCGCCGTCCAGCCCCCATCCACGGGCAGTGCCGTGCCGGTGATCTGCCCCCCAGCGTCCGAGGCCAGGAACACCACCATCTCGCCCAGCTGCTCGGGCGTCACGAACTGCAACGACGGCTGCTTTTCAGCCAGCAGCGCACGCGCGGCGGTTTCCTGATCCGTGCCTTCGCGCTCGGCCAACGCGGTGATCTGCTGCTCGACCAGCGCCGTCCGCACCCAGCCCGGGCAGATGGCATTGGCGGTGATGCCGGTGCCCGCATTCTCCAGCGCGGTCACCTTGGTGAACCCGATCACGCCATGCTTGGCCGCCACATAGGCCGACTTGTTCACCGAGCCGACCAGCCCGTGCACCGACGCGATGTTGATGATGCGGCCAGCGCCCTGCTGCTTCATATGGGGCAAGGCCGCCGCCGTTGCATGGAACACCGCCGAGAGATTCAGCGCCAGGATCGCATCCCACTTGTCGATCGGGAATTCCTCGATCGACGCGGTGTGCTGGATGCCCGCGTTGTTCACCAGGATGTCGATGCGGCCCATCGTCGTGACGGCACGGTCGATCAGTCCACGCACCGCCTCGCCACGGGACAGGTCGGCGCTGTCATGCGCCACCCGCACGCCGAACTCGGCTTCCAGTCCGGTACGGATGCGTTCGATCTCCGCCGCATCGCCGAAACCATTCAGCACGATGTCCGCGCCCTGCCGCGCCAGCGCCGTGGCGATGCCAAGACCGATACCGCTGGTGGAACCGGTGACCACCGCAACCTTTCCACTGAACATGGGTGAGCTTCCATCGGGGGTAGGCCGCCAGTGTAGCGTTACCGACTCGCCGCTTTAACTGACACCCTCAAGTCGGCCCTCAGCTAGAAGCGGATGCCTGCCCGCTCAACGGTCGCGAGCGGGTTGGCCTTCCGCACCGCCTCCAGAAAGAGCAGGAAGTCGCGGTTGAACAGCGTCAGGTTGTTGGTAAACGTCACGCACTTTCTGCCCGATGCTTTGCTGAAGCACACCTGCCAGACATAGCGCCCGTAGATCCTGTCGGACGTTCGCGTGACTGAGGTGATCTGCGCAAGCGGAACCGCCGTGGGCACCGGCCCACGTCGCAGGTAGAAGGATTCTGTATCAAAGAAGTAGTGCTCGCGATCCTCTTTCCCATCCACCATCACCAAGGTCATGGACGTTCCGGAAATCCGGCGAGGGGGATGCAAACGCAGCCCAGACTTCACGGACGAGCGAGCAGTTGCTGACATTCGCCGAAGGGTGAACCCGAGGATCACCAACGGAAGTGCCGCGAGGACAATGAAACCTACGGTCTTCAAAACAGTTTCCAGCGTGCTTGGCACACAGATCTCCAGGATGAACGTTCAGGCACTTGCAAGGCCCGACTAGATCCACGCCACACGTGGATGACTCTCCCTCAACGCCTTTTCACTTCCAGTGATCCGGCCCCAGGAACGGCAGGCTCAACACAAACACCGGCACCGCCACAGGGATCAACGCCGCGCCCAGCACCTTCCCGGCCGCCGTCCCAACCCCGGGCTTGTCCGTATCGTCCGGCCGGATCCGCTCAGCACGCGCGGTGATCGACTGCGGCAGCTTCGCCTTCGCGGCCAGCACCGCGACATCCGGCAACGTCACCCGTTCGCCGTCACTCTCGAACAGCGCGCTGTAGTAGCTGCCGCCCTGCCTGGAAAGATTGCAGTCCGGGTTGGCCGCCAGCTCGTAGCGGGTGCGGGCTTCAAGGATGTACGGCTGGCGCGTCAACGAATCGATGGCCTTGGCCACCCGCGGGCTGATCTCCAACCGCTCCAGCTTGAACTGCGCCGCCTGTTCCGGTGTCACCTGCTCCGGCCGCAGCAGCAGCGCGTAGCTGCCATGCACCTTGGCCCTGTCGGCCGGCACGCGCCAGTCCTCACGGAAGTACAGCTGCGCGCAGACCACGGCCTCACGCAGCGGGCTGTCCATCAGCGCTCGGTAATCACGGAACGGCGCCGCATCAAAGCGCATCGGTTCGTCATAGACCGGCAGCAGGTACAGCTTGCCGTCGTCGGCCACGAATGCGCTGGTGATCTCGCGATTGGAATGGTGGTAATCCGGCCCGCTGGCGCAACCAGACAGCAGGCCAAGGCACAGGGCGGAGAGAATGAAGCGGATGGACGTTCGCATGTCGTAGTGAAGAGCTTCCGTGGAAAACCGGCCTCGCCCAAAGGGACGAGGCCAGTCCGCCATGGTGCCACGGCACCGCATGCGATGCAGAACCTGCCTACTTCAACCGCTCCACCAACCGCTGCCCCACCTCCAGCGCCGACGCCGGGTTCTGCCCGGTAATCAGCTCGCGGTCCACCACCACATGCCCGGTCCACGGCGTGGCATTGCTGCTGAACGTCGCCCCCGCCTTTTGCAACGCAGTCTGCGGGTAGAACTTCATCTCACCGCCGCCCAGCAACGGCTTGGCCTGCTCTTCTTCCTGGTTGCTGATCACCGTCATCTGGTAGCCGCTGTAGATCCACTTCGGCGAGGCCGGCGTCGCACCGGCTTCCAACTTCGCCACGAAACCACCCGCATCCGGCAGCGTGGACAGCAGCGCGACCGGCCCGTGGCAGACCAGCGCGGTGGTCTTGTTGCGCTGGTGGAAGTCGGCCAGCAGCCGGCCCAGCGCCGGGCTCTTCAGCAGGTCCTGCATCGGCGCGTGGCCACCGGGAATGTAGACCGCATCGAACCGCGCATAGCCTTGCTGTTCGACGCGCGCCAGGCTCACCACCGGCGAGGCCGTCGGCGAGGTCAGCGCCAGTTTCTCCAGCAGCTCCTTGTGCAGCGTCAGCTGTGCGGCATCGTTGCCGAAGTAAGCCGGCGTCACAGAGGACGCATCCACCGTCGGCGCCCGCCCCTGCGGCGTGGCGAAGGTCACCTCGTGGCCCGCGTCCAGCAGCAGCTTGACCGGCTGCATCAGCTCGTTGAGATAGAAGCCAGTGGACAGCACCTTCCCGTCCTTCAGGTCCAGGTGGTTTTCATCGGACAGCACCACCAGCACGTTGGCGGCGTGGGCGCCGCTGGCGGCCAGGGTCAGGGCCAGCGCTGCGGCCAGCCGGGTCATCAGGTTCATGGGGAGCTCCTATGGGGGAATGGCGGCCACTTTATTCATCGCCCCAGCGGCGATAAATTGGCCCCATCGCAAAACATCTGTTCCCCGGAGAGCTAAATGAGCCGCAAGTTCGACTACCTGGGCGATGTGGAGGTGTTCCTGGCGGTGGTTGAGCACGGCTCGTTCACGGCGGGCGCAGTGGCGCTGTCCACCACGCCGTCGGTATTGAGCCGCGCGGTCACCCGCTTGGAAGCGCGGCTGGGCCGGCAGCTGCTGCAGCGGACCACCCGCCGCGTGGGCCTGACCGATGCTGGGCGGCTCTATCTGGAACAGGTGCGCACCGCCTTCGGCCTGCTGGACGACGCCGAGCGCGATGTACTGGCCCAGGACGGTGCGCTGGCCGGCCGCGTGCGCCTGAGCGTGCCCACCACCTATGGCCACTACCGGCTGCCGCCCGTGCTGGCGCGCTTTGCGCAGCAGTACCCGCAGGTGCAGGTGGAACTGAACATCACCAACCGCAACGTGGATCTGGTGGCCGAAGGCTTCGACCTGGCCATCCGCCTGGGCCAGCTGCCGGACAGCGGGCTGGTGGCGCGCAAACTGGAAGACGCCCCATTGCTGCTGGTGGCCGCGCCGGACTACCTGCAGCGCCGCGGCACGCCGCAGACGCTGGACGACCTGCAGCAGCACCTGTGCCTGCCCTTCGTGATGCCGCGCACCGGGCGGTTGGCGCCGTGGGTGTTCCGCAACGACGGGCGCGACGTGGACTGGCTGCCGCGTTCGTCCATCGAGACTTCCGACGATGTGCTGGGCGTGGTGTCACTGGCCGAACAGGGCATCGGCATCTGCCAGAGCTATGAATTCATCGTGCGCGAGCGGTTGCAGCGTGGGCAACTGGTGGAAGTGCTGCCGCAGCTGCGGGGAAGATCGCGGCCGTTCTCGGTGATCTATGCGCCGCATCGGCGGCAGTCGGCGGCGGCGCGGGCGATGATTGAGTTGTTGGTGGGGAATGCGGGTGAGGATCGCGCTGGTTGAAGTCGGAAGGCTCGTTGGCGGTGTCGGGTTTGAACCGATTTTCGGGGTGTCCGGTCTGTCGGGTGCCACTTCCTACCGAAGCAGACTAAGAACTGTTGCAAAGCAGGCTGTCGCGCTATTCGCTTGTGGCGTAGGCGATTACGCCACTTTTATTCGCCACCAGCAGAGCAGCGGCACGAATGCGTCTGCTGGCGTCGCGGGCTGCACGAATGGTGCATGCAACAATAGTCCTCTGCTCTCGGATTCCGCGTTTCCTTCGCAAATTTCTATTGGCATTCGAGGCGGCTGCGTAAACACCATGGCGCGCCACCGACAACGGGTGGCAGCGGGCGTCCAAACCCGAGACAGATAGTTGTTTACGCTTGCCCGTCGGCACCGTCCTTAACCGGTGCCGGCGGGCAATCCGTCGGCCTTTATGGCGGGCGGTGCGTGGGGGTCTTCGGACCCGCCGGTTATTGACAACTGTCTGTCCCGGTTTGGAACCCGCACCGTCCGCCACCTCTTCGCGGTGGCGCCTGTTAAGCACAGCCACGGAAGCCGCCGCCATGAACGAATCCGACACCTTCTCTTCGTACACGGTTGTTGAGCCCATCAACGACGACACTCCCCTGCCCGACCTGAACTCCCTGCTCGGCATCCTCAAGCGCATGCGCGGCTGTGAAGGCGCAGATGGGCACCCGTGGCCAGAAACCGATGTGTCACCCGGCCGCCGCGTCAGCCTCGCGAAGAGCGAGCGCGCGATGGTGGGCGCGCTGACGGTGCTGGAGATCCTGCACGCCGCAGACCGCTGCCGGGTCGCTGCGGACCCGGAGCGGCATTTGGATGAGGGGGTTGTTGATGGGCTGTTTCTGGCTTGCCGGGGGTTGGTTGAGTGGGCCTGTCACGAGGTTCGGCCGGAGTGATCTCCCTTGGCAGCGTAGATGCCTGCTAACGAATCCATTGTCCGCTTTCGGTCAGAAGCGGACGTAGGACTGTCTCAACGTCCAGGACGACTTGAGTGCTTAATCAGGGTTGGAAGAAAGCAAAACATCTACGACTGCTCTTGACCGCTGACAAGGCAGTGAAGCGGGGCGTTGATTTCCATACCCGATCGCATCCAGCCTGCGCCAACCCCACGGCCAAGAACCCTCAGTCGCAGAGGCGGTCGAGGCAGTGCAAATTGCTCTAAGACCTCAAGGAGAAATCCAGCTCTTCCAGGCCTCTTCTGCGAAGTTCTACGTTAAGGGCATCAATCGCCTGCTGCCTAAGGCTGTTGAGCTGCTTAGAAATTTCTGTAGATCGAACTACGATCCAGTTCTCCTCTTGGAGGAGAAGTCCCGCTGCCGCTGCTTCAGTGGCAGTGTCACGGACCTTCTGCAGGAACCTCAAAGCCTTCTTGGTACCGTCGAGCTTGGGGCTGGGTGGACGAACCTCATCAATGACGTTTCCACGAAGATCCACTTGCCGTCCCGTGCTGATCGCATTGCACGTGTCAGATATTGCCTTGATGAAATTCGAAACACTGTTCTCACAATGAAACGGAGTCCTCAACGCGGCCCTTTCAAATGAGTTCTGGACAAGTAGAAGGTAGTGAACGTCGGCTCCGAACCTCCTCCGATAATCCACAATATCTCTGTAGTACCGGTCAAGCATATCGACATGGTTATTAAGAAATTCCTGATAGTCGTCCCAAAAAAGTAAACCAACATGAAATGGAAGGCCGCAACCATTGACCTTGCGGACATGCTCCTGCAGGTCTCCATCTCGCGGACCCGTCGTTGCAATAATAAAACGATCAAGCTTTGGAGCGAAAGTCTTTGCGCACTCAATTTCGCGATCTATCTCACTGACAGTCAATCGCTTTGACGGAGCGGTCGCGTTAACCTTTTTCTTGCACTGGATTCCAGTGAATTCCTTAGCGTCATTATTCGTTCCATAGACGTCGACACCAGCCTGGCTCTGACCTTGTCGCCCGTTCCTTGCCGCACCTGGATCCCCCCATGTCCTCCTCGCGTAGTCGAGTGTAAGTCGCTCAAAATCCTGCCAAAGCGCTGGCGGACTGAGCTCAACTTCAATGCTTGGCACACTACCTCCCTGTAGCCACATGATGAGTTAGGAATCATTATTGTAATGACAATCTGCACGGAGTTCGATCATCCGAATTCGATCTTTCGCGGCATGCAAGTGCTAGGGATGCTCTGAATAATCACCACTGATCGTTAAATTTGGGGCGCTGGAGTGATCCGGCGCCATCAGACGAGAGCAATTACCCTGTTCTTCAGCCCGCAAAGTGCCCTTGCCACACCTCGGGACAGAGTTGTCCTATGCCGGCAGCAATTGCCGGAGCGCCATCCACAGGTTGGAAAGCGAGAACAACGTCAGCACTGGCGCCGTGTTCTTGGCCAGACCGCGGTAACGCATCTTGGTGTAACCGAACTGCCGCTTGATCACCCGGAAGGGATGCTCGACCTTGGCGCGCAGGCTGGCCTTGCAACTCTCCCAGCGCTCAACCTGCTTACGCTTCCGTGCGTTTCTAGCAGCTGATGTCTCCACGCTCAACATGGACCCAACTGTACGTTTCGGATCCGAACTTCCGGACGCCCAATTGATATCCATCCGATGGCTATCCGTCACCAACCTTTGGTAGAATTCGGCAAGTCACGACATTCCCTAAAGCCGGAAAACAACGAAGAGTATCGGCCCTACAGAGGACGGAGCGCTTCGGCGCTCAGACGATCTTCAATGGGCGCTGTTCTTTACTCGAGGCCGAACCGATGCTTGGGGGACCGTTAACAGCGTCAAGAATGCGCCGAAGGTCGTCTAGGTTCGGCCGGGCTAGCGGCCAAATCACGCTCGGCGAGGAGCTAAGGGGAGGATCGCCGTTGTCATCACAGCAGCTTCTGACACCACATCAGAGCCAGTACATTGCTTGGCTACTGACTAGGCGTGCAGCAGGCGACTCCGTGGAGTCCCTAGCTTCGACCTTGGTCGATTCGCAAGTCGATCTGAATCCCCATCAGGTCGAGGCCGCGCTCTTCGCTTGCCGCAACCCCCTCTCCCGCGGCGTGATCCTCGCCGACGAGGTTGGTCTTGGCAAGACCATCGAAGCCGGCTTGGTCATTTCCCAACGCTGGGCCGAACGGCGGCGGAAGATGCTCATCATCGTTCCGGCGAACCTGCGCAAGCAATGGCACCAGGAGCTGCAGGACAAGTTCGGCCTGCAAGGGCTGATCCTCGAAGCCAAAAGCTACAACGCGATCCGCAAACAGGAGCAACGGAACCCGTTCCTGTTCGCCTCGGGTCCGATCATCTGCTCCTACCAGTTCGCGAAGGCCAAGGCTGACGATGTCAAGGACATCGACTGGGACTTGGTCGTCCTCGACGAAGCGCATCGCCTGCGCAACGTCTACAAAACCAGCAATGTCATCGCTAAGACACTCAAGGATGCGCTGTCGCGCGTTCACTCCAAGGCGCTCCTGACCGCAACGCCGTTGCAGAACTCGCTGCTCGAACTCTATGGCCTGGTCAGCTTCATCGATGACCGCGTGTTTGGAGACCTTGATAGCTTCCGCTCGCAATTCACTGGCAGAGAGCAATCCTTCAGCAGCCTGCGTGACCGGCTGGCCCCCATCTGCAAGCGCACCCTGCGCAAGCAGGTGCAGCCCTACGTCTCCTATACGGCGCGCAAGGCCATCGTGCAGGAGTTCACTCCATCAAACGAGGAACAAGAACTCTCCCGGCTCGTCGCCGATTACCTGCGCCGCCCAAATCTTCAGGCATTGCCGCAAAGCCAGCGGCAATTGATCTCGCTCGTCCTGTGGAAGCTGCTCGCGTCCAGCACGCATGCGATTGCGGGCGCGCTGGAGACGATGGCCAAGCGCTTGCAGGGCGTGCTCGACGCGTCGCCCGTGATGGATTTGGCCGAGGAATTGGACGAGGACTACGAATCGCTGGACGAGACGGCCGAGGAATTCGCCGAGGGCGAGGACGCTCCAGAACCGGATGCCGCAGGGCCCAGTAAGGAAGAACGCACTGCAATTTCGAACGAAATCGACGAGCTGCGCCACTTCAAGACGCTAGCCACCAGCATCCGTGACAACTCGAAAGGCAAGGCACTGCTCACCGCTCTCGACCGCGCCTTCGCTGAACTGGATCGGCTGGGCGCGGCCAAGAAGGCCATCATCTTCACCGAGTCCAAGCGCACGCAGGAGTACCTGCTCGGCCTATTGGCCGACACGCCCTACGGCGATGGCATCGTCCTGTTCAACGGTACCAACAGCGATGCGCGTGCGCAGGCCATCTACAAGGACTGGCTGAAACGCCACGAAGGCACCGACCGCATCACCGGCTCCAAGACCGCCGACACGCGCGCGGCACTGGTCGAGCACTTCAAGGAGCGCGGCACGGTGATGATTGCCACCGAGGCCGGGGCCGAAGGCATCAACCTCCAGTTCTGTTCGCTCGTCATCAACTACGACCTGCCCTGGAATCCGCAGCGCATCGAGCAGCGTATTGGCCGCTGCCACCGCTACGGGCAGAAGCACGACGTGGTCGTGGTCAACTTCGTCGATCGCAGCAATGAGGCCGATGCCCGCGTGTACGAGCTGCTGGAGCAGAAATTCCAGCTTTTCGACGGTGTTTTTGGTGCCAGCGACGAAGTGCTCGGCGCGATTGGCTCCGGCGTGGACTTCGAGCGGCGCATTGCCGACATCTACCAGAACTGCCGCGATTCGGGCGAAATCAAGGCCAGCTTCGAGCAACTCCAGCTCGACCTCTCAGGTGAGATCAACGAGGCGATGGTCAAGACGCGCCAGGTATTGCTTGAGAACTTTGATGAAGAGGTGCAGGAAAAGCTGCGAATGCGCGCTGACGACAGTCGCAACGCGCGCAACCACTTCGAGCGGATGCTGATGGACTTGACTCGCGCCGAACTGATCCATTGCGCGGCATTCGATGACGACGGCTTCGATCTCCGCCACATACCGCCTGGAATCGAGCATGCCGGTCCTGCGGGCATCGAACTGGGGCGCTACGAATTGCCCCGCCGCTCCGGCGATGCGCACCTATACCGCATCAATCATCCGTTGGCGCGATGGGGCATCGAGCAGGCCAAGGCTCGGGCACTCGACGGGGCTCGTCTCGTCTTCGACTACAACGCCTACGGGTCAAAGATCAGCACCCTCGAAACCTATCGCGGCAAGGCCGGATGGCTCACCGTGAAGCTGATCTCGGTCGAGACACTCGGGAACCAGGAGCAACATCTGCTGGTTGCCGCGGGCACGACCGACGGCGTCGTGCTCCCGGAAGAAGACCCGGAGAAACTGCTGCGCCTTCCTGCGACCACGCAGGTGGCCAGTCTGTTCAATGCCCCTGACGCCCCCCTGCTGGCAGACGCGGAAGCCCGCAAGACCGCACTCCTGCGCGACGTCAACGAGCGCAACCTCGGCTATTTCGAGCAGGAAGTCCAGAAGCTGGATTCCTGGGCGGATGACCTCAAGCTGGGTCTGGAGCAGGAGATCAAGGAGACCGACCGCGAGATCAAGGAGGTACGCCGCACTGCCGCGACCTCGCCGACACTGGAAGAAAAGCTGTCATGGCAGAAGAAGCAGCGCGAACTGGAAGGCAAGCGCAGCAAGCTGCGCCGCGAGCTGTTTGCCCGGCAGGACGAAGTCGAAGCCCAGCGCAACGACTTGATCAGTCAGCTTGAAGTGCAACTCCAACAGCAGGTCGAAGAGCGCACGCTGTTTACCGTCGAATGGGAGTTGATCTGATGGCGTACGTCCCCGCTCGACCGCTCGAACTTGATCTTCTGTGCCAAAAACTTGATGCGGACTACACGGACCGAATCACCGGAACGGGAACCACTCCAGAGTCTCGGCGGAGCAACTTTCTATCCAAGGCAATCGCGGCATTCGTCCTGCACGAAGAAGCTGGCGCCACTCTGGATGAAGCCGTGGCCGCTAGCATCGATGGTGGCCAGGATCATGGTATCGATTCGGTATTCGTTTCAACGGATCAAACGATCTGGCTAGTCCAGTCCAAATACAAAGAGTCGGGCACCGGCGAGCCAGAACTCGGGGATGTATCCAAATTTCGGGATGGCGTGACCGACCTCCTACAAGGACACTGGAACCGTTTCAACAACGCCCTGCAGAACCGCCAAGCGGCAATCACCAATGCATTGAACGGTGGTGTCTGCAGGATCAAGGTCGTGCTGGCCTACTCCGGCACGGCGGTGTCCGATGACCGGCGCCACATCTTTGCCGACTTGGAGCGCGCGTTCAATGGCGCGAGTCCGGGCTTTCTTCGGTGCCATGCCTATGGGCTCACGACCCTGCATGACCTGCATCTGGACGGAGTTTCGGCCCAGCCCATAGAAGCCGAAGTCGAATTGAAGGACTTCGGCCATATGCAGGAGCCCTACCGGGCGTTCTACGGCCGCATTGACGCCAAACGGCTCGCCGAGCTTTGGGCGACACACGAAGGACATCTGGTTGATCGGAACATTCGCCGATTCAAGGGCACGACTACCGTCAATGCAGGGCTGACCGAGACACTCCGGGAAGAAGCTCAGCACTTCTTCTACTTCAATAACGGCGTCACCTTCCTCTGCGACTCCATAACGGAACAGCATCCCCGCGATCCGCATCGGCAGACTGGGACGTTTCGCATTCGCGGTTTGTCCATCATCAACGGCGCACAGACAGTTGGGGCAATCGCCCGCGAGCCACAGGCCCACTACGACGCTCATCCCACCGTAGTCATGGCGACTTTCGTATGTCTTGAGAACGCGCCTGATGGCTTTGGCGACCGAGTTACCCAATCGCGCAATCGCCAGAATGCCGTAGAGCTGGAAGATTTTGCCGCGCTCGATGAGCGGCAGACCATGTGGCAGCAAACCCTGCAGATGGCTGGAGTCACCTATCTGGTTAAGCAGGGGGAGGACGATCCGCCGCTATCGCCAACCTGCTTCAGCGCACGTGAACTTGCGCCGTTCCTGGCTTGCACCGTAACCACGAACGACTGGCAGGACTACGTGACCGCTGCCAAGGCCGACAAAAAGAAACTGTTTGGGCGGGAGGGGCTGGTATCAGCTACGGACCCCTTACGTCAGTCCTACGAACGGCTCTTCGCCGACTCGCTCACGTCAAGGCAAATGTGGCGGATAGTCCAAATCGGCCGCGTGGTTGTAGAGAAAGTCCGCGCCCGTGCCACCGCCGAGGGTGATCCCGCCGGCTTGCCAGCAGGGACACTCCCCGCTCGTGAGATTCTCACTCACGGCGCCTGGTTGGTTCTACACGTGATCTTCATCCGCCTTCAGTTGCAGAACGGACCGACGTCGGCGTTGACTCAGGATGAACTGACAGCGATTTCGCGCGATGTCGATCTTGTTTGCGACCGTCTTGTGAGTTCTGTCCAGGGCGTGCAGTGGAACAAGCAGGCGCGCAGCGTCTTCGAGAACAAGACGGACTGTCGAACCGTGAAAGGCCGTTTGATGGCGGCCTTGGCGCAGCATGGTCAGGGGGGAAATCAATAATGCAAGCGAACATCAAAGGTCTGGTGGATCGACTGGAGCTTTCCCAGGCCAAGGCAATGATGCCTCTTTACGAGGCTGTCTCGAATGCCGTCGATGCGATCGAAGAGCATCATGACGGCTTCAGCAATCATTCGATTCGCATCCAGCTGGTGGCCTCCAATGATCTTGCCCATCAGGCTGGGGATGGAACTCTGGTCGTGGATGGCTTCGACGTTGTGGATGATGGTGTCGGCTTCAACGACAAAAACCTGGCCTCGTTCAAAGAAGCTCACACGCTGTCAAAGGTGAAGGTTGGAGGTCGAGGTGTCGGCCGCTTCACCTTCCTAAAAGTCTTTTCGTCTGTGCACATCCGCAGCGTCTTCAAAATCGATGGGAAGACTTTGCTGCGCCAGTTCGACTTCAGCATCGAAGATGAACTGAAGGGGGCAGATGTCACGTCGGAAGTCCACGAAGCTTGCGGCACGCAGACCTCCTTGCGCGGCATGGACGACAAGTTCCGCGCTGGATGGCCTACCAACCCCGAGACCATCGCCGAACGTATCATCGCGCACTTCCTGATCCGGTTTGCGGCGCACTCCTGCCCTCCGATGACTCTGGAATCTCCGGGACACGCTCCGATTGACTTGCACGCTCTGTTTCAGTCAACAGTTCTGGCGCACATCCAAGAACAGTTCTTCGAGGTTTCGGGGCATACATTTGCATTGCAGGCATATCGTCACCGAGACGGACGCTCGCGCCACGAACTCAACTTGTGCGCCAACGGGCGCGAGGTCACCACGAGCAAGCTTCGAGACCTGCTTCCGGAGCTTCCCGAAAAGCTGATTGACGAAGACCAAGCGCCGTATACCCTGATCGTGCTGGTCACCGGGGAGTACCTGGACGACCATGCCAACCAAGAGCGCACGCGCATCGCCTTCCAAAGCGATGAGGAGCCCGAGCTTGAGCAGACTCTTGTCTCCCGACGCGCCCTGAACCAAGGTGTCGCAGCGGCGTTGCGGCCGCTGCTCTTGGACGACTTGAAGTCAACGAACGAAGAGAAGCGCGCCCAGATCGAGAAGTTTGTTGAGCAAGCTCCCGAGTACAGAGTGCTCACGCACCCTCGCTACAAAGAGGTAATCGAGCAAAAGATTCAGCCAGGCCTGTCTGAAGACAAGCTGGATGAAGCTCTTCTGCACATGAAGCGCGACATAGAGGACGACGTCCGTAAAGAGGCAAAACATGTCGCCGCTCTGTTCGAGACTGAAACCTTTGAACAGTACCAAGAGAAGTTTCAGGAAATTGCGGAGAAAGCCAACGAAATTGGCAAGGCGCAGCTCGCTGCCTATATCGCGCACCGCCGGACGATTCTTGACTTGGTGAACAACAGCCTCAAGAAGAAGCGCACGGACGACAAGTACCCGCTCGAAAGAGTCCTGCACAAGATGATCTTCCCCATGGGCGTAACCTCGAAGGACATCTTCTTCGAGCAACAAAACCTTTGGGTGATTGACGAGCGGCTGTGCTATCACACCCTGCTTACGTCGGACAAGAAGTTGAAAAGCGTCGCCGGGCTGGACGATACCTCTGGCCGCGAGCCGGACATCTTTGCCTTCTTTTATGACACGCCTATTGGCGTTGCAGAGGCCGGCAACCTGCCAGGCGGGGGCGTTGTCATCATCGAGTTCAAGAGGCCGGGGCGGGATAACTACGACAAAGACCCCGCCGATCAGGTTATCCAGCGGTTCCGAGAGATCGCTGAGGGTGGAGTGACTGACGTTGATGGGCGCCAGATCAATCCCGCCAATCTGCGGTACACCGGCTATCTCATCGCGGACCTAACACCGTCCTTGCACCGCCAAGTATTCGGGCGTTACCACCGCACTGCTGATAACGAGGGGTACTTCTCCCCTTTGGCGACTGGCAACGGGTATATCGAAATCCTCTCCTACGACAAGCTGATCAAGGATGCTGAGCGCCGCAACCGCATCCTGTTTGACAAGCTTGGACTGCACAAGAATTAGGGTGGCATGACCATGAGCAAACAAAAACTAGAACTCACCTGGATCGGGAAGGAGAAGCGGCCCAAGCTGGAGCCCCGCATCCTGCTTGAAGACTCCGCGAGGTCATATCACGCGACGCATCGCGTGTCGGACAACGACATCTTCGACAACCGGCTAATCTTCGGTGACAACCTGCTGGCACTGAAATCATTGGAGCAGCAGTTCTCCGGCCAAGTGAAGTGCGTCTATATCGACCCGCCCTTTAATACGCAACAGGCATTTGATTACTACGATGATGGATACGAGCACTCCATTTGGCTTGGACTCATTCGTGATCGTGCCGAATCGCTGCGGCGATTGCTGTCCGATGACGGAACGCTGTTTGTGCACATCGACGATAACGAACTCGGATACCTGATAGCGTTGTTGGACGAAGTGTTCGGGCGTGCGAATCGGGTTTCAGTGGTGACCTTCAAACAAGGATCAGCTACTGGCCACAAAGCGATCAATCCAGGCGTTGTGAGCACCACTAACTTCATTCTGATCTACGCAAAGAACAAATCGTTGTGGAGGCCCAATCGAGTCTTCACGGCCCGCGCTGAACGTGACAAGCGCTACGGGCAATTCATCGAAAACCCCCAAGAGCCCTTCTCTCGTTGGCGATTCATCACACTTGCCAGTGCGTTTGCAATGAGTATCGGCATGCCGGAACGCGGCCTCAAGAAGACCTTGGGGGATCTGTATGAGGAGCAGCTTTCCGAGTTTGTGATGAATAATGCGGAGCGCGTAGTTCGTCTCGCACGGCCAGACTACAAGGCCGTTAGCAGTGAAGCGAGAGAGATGATTGACAGATCGAAAGCTCGATCCGGCGAAGTCGTGCTGCTAGAACGCGAAGCTCATTCGAATATGTACTTCGTCAATGGCGAGCGAATCCTCTTCTATTCGGATAAGCTCAAAATCATTGACGGGAAGTACGTGGCTGGTGAGCCTTTGACAAGCCTATGGGATGACATTCTCTCCAACAATCTCCACAACGAAGGTGGGATCGAATTTCCAAAAGGGAAAAAGCCCGAGGGGCTTATCAAACGATGTCTTGATCTCGCGACCAAGCCTGGTGACATCGTTCTTGATTCTTTTGCTGGGTCTGGAACCACTGGGGCAGTCGCCCACAAAATGGGGCGCCGCTGGATCATGGTGGAGTTGGGCGAGCATTGTCACTCTCACGTAATTCCCCGCCTGAAGAAGGTGATCAATGGCGAAGACTCGGCAGGTGTCACTGCAGCGATGAACTGGAAAGGCGGCGGCGGCTTCCGATATTACCGCCTTGCCCCCAGCCTGATCGTCAACGACCGCTGGGGCAACCCGGTCATCAATCCGGAATACAACGCTGCGCAACTGGCTGAGGCGCTGGCCAAGCTGGAGGGCTTCACGTACGCACCGTCCGAAACGCATTGGTGGCAGCACGGCCACTCCAGCGAGCGCGATTTCATCTACGTCACCACGCAAAACTTGTCCGCAGAGCAGCTGCAAGCCCTGTCCGATGAAATCGGCCCGGAGCGGAGCCTGCTGGTGTGCTGCGCCGCTTTCCACGGAGTCACAGCGACCAGAGCGGAGGAGCGCTGGCCGAACCTGACGTTGAAGAAGATTCCGAAGATGGTGCTCGCCCGCTGCCACTGGGGCCGTGACGACTACAGCCTGAACGTGACCAACCTGCCGATCGCGGAGATTGAGAAGACCGAGCCTGCGGCGCCTGGCGACAGCGTCAAGAACACCAAGAGCAGGAAAGCGGCCCTCGCCAATGCGGGACAGGGCGGTCTGTTTGGGGAGAACGAATAATGAACGCCCGCGTCCTGCACGCCGTCACCGGTCGTCTGTCCCTTCGTCCGCCCCAGGCGGAATCGCTCATCAAGCTGGTTCGCGCACTCGATGCCGCGCCCGAACTCTTGGGCCATGAGCGTGATGTATCGGCGATTCTCTCCACGCTGAAGGCCGAGTTCAGCACGCTGGAAGACTTTGAGCGCGAGTTCCCGTCGCTGTGCTTTGCGCTTGCCACGGGCGTAGGCAAGACGCGCCTGATGGGAGCCTTCATCGCCTACCTGCATCTGGCGCACGGCATCAACAACTTCTTCGTGCTCGCTCCCAACCTGACGATCTACAACAAGCTCATCACGGACTTCACGCGCAACACGCCAAAGTACGTGTTCAAGGGGATCGCCGAATTCGCGCAGCAACCGCCGCTGATCATCACCGGCGACAACTACGACCAGACCGGCGCGGCGGTGGACGATCAACCGCAGGGCTTCGCCCACGACGTGCGCGTCAACATCTTCAACATCTCCAAGATCAACTCCGAGGTTCGCGGCGGCAAGGAGCCGCGCATCAAGCGGATGAAGGAAGTGCTGGGCGACAGCTACTTCAACCACCTAGCTAGTCTTTCTGACCTGGTGCTGCTGATGGACGAGTCGCACCGCTACCGGGCCAGCGCCGGCGTGCGCGCCATCAACGAACTCAAGCCGCTGTTCGGTCTGGAAGTGACGGCGACGCCGTTTGTCGAGTCCAGCCGTGGGCCAGTCCCGTTCAAGAACGTGGTGATGGACTATCCGCTAGCACGGGCGATGGAGGATGGCTTCGTCAAGGAGCCAGCCGTGGTCACCCAGCGCAACTTCGACGCCAAGGCTCACACGCCCGAGGAGATCGAGAAGACGAAGCTAGAAGACGGCGTGCGCCTGCACGAGACCACCAAGGTCGAGCTACTCACCTACGCCCGCGAGAACGGCGTCAAGCCGGTCAAGCCCTTCATGCTCGTCATCGCTCGCGATACCACACACGCGGGGCAGCTCTTGGCGCTTCTGGAGTCGGAAGCCTTCTACGAGGGGCGCTACCAGGGCAAGGTGATTCAGGTCGATTCCAGCCGCACCGGCGCGGAAGAAGAAGAGATGATCACACGCCTGCTAGCGGTGGAGAGCGTGGACGAGCCGACCGAGATCGTGATTCACGTCAACATGCTGAAGGAAGGCTGGGACGTAACCAACCTCTACACCATCGTGCCGCTGCGCGCCGCCAATGCCCGCACGTTGATCGAACAGTCCATTGGCCGCGGCCTGCGTCTGCCCTACGGCAAGCGCACGGGCGTCGCGTCCGTGGATCGCTTGAACATCGTCGCCCACGACAAGTTCCAGGAGATCATCGACGAGGCCAACCGCGGCGACTCGCCGATTCGCCTGAAGCAGGTCATCCTCGATGCGCCTAGCGCCAACGACAAGAAGGTCAGCGTGCAGATCGAGTCCGGGGCGGCGGCGCGTCTTGGTTTGACGGAAGCACCGGTCGTGATCACGGGGGTCTCAGCCACTGACAGTGGAGCGGAAATCCCCGCGCCCAAGCCGGTGTTCACCACCGAGGCGGAGAAGCAGGCCGCGCGCATGGTCATGGACGTCATCGGCAAGTACGAGGTCAGGCGCGATCTAGTGCCCACCAGCAGCGCGCTGCTGGACCCAGAGGTGCAGAAGGAAATCCTCGCGGAGGTGGCGGAACGGTTGAAGCCGCTGCAAGGCGAATTGCTGGCGGGCGTAGATGAATCAGTTCCCGCACTTGACTTGTCCGCCGTGGTGGCGAAGACCACCGAAATCGTGGTGCAGCAGACCATCGACATCCCGCGCATCGCGGTGGTGCCGACTGGCGAGGTCACGACGGGCTTCCACGCCTTCAAGCTGGACGTGAGCCAGCTCCACCTCCAGCCGGGTGAACGCGAGATCGTCATCCATAACTTGCGCACCAACGAGCAGGACACCCTGGCCGCCGAAGTTGGGCTCAAGGAGCAGCGCCCGGAGGACTACATCGTCCACGCGCTGGTGGACTTCGACGACATCGACTACTTCACCCATGCCGATCTGCTCTACGACCTCGCGGGCCAGATGGTGCAACACCTGCGCGGTTATCTGTCCGAGGACGAGGCCATCAGCGTCCTCGATCGTGATCGCCGCCTGATCGCGCGGGAAATTCACGCGCAGATGATGGCCCACTTCTGGGAGGAAGCGACCGAATACGTGGTGCAGGTCAGTCGCGGCTTTACCGAACTCAAGCCATGCAACTACACCGCCACCGGAGGCCAGACGGCCCACCACTTTCGAGAGACGGTTGGCGAGACCAGCCGCATCAAGCAGATGCTCTTCGGTGGCTTCGCGCGTTGTCTGTACCCGCTGCAGAAGTTCGACTCGGATACCGAACGGCGCTTTGCCATCATCCTGGAGCGCGACGCGACGAAGTGGTTCAAGCCTGCAAAGGGACAGTTTCAGATCTACTACAAGCTTGGCGCCGAACAACCAGAGTACATCCCCGATTTCGTCGCCGAGACGGACATCGCCATCCTCATGGTGGAGACCAAGGCTCGTGCTGACATCAACGCTGAAGAGGTTCAGGCCAAGACCGCAGCCGCCATGCAGTGGTGCAAGCACGCTTCCGATCATGCAGTGAGCATAGGCACCAAGCCTTGGAAGTATTTGCTGGTGCCCCATGACGAAGTCAATGAGTCGAAACGACTCACAGATTACCTACGCTTTGAGGTTAAAGCATAGACGGAACGCTACTGTCATCGCTATGAGCAGAAGTGGTTCCGGCCTTCGTGCCGAGAACCACCTCTGGCTAATCCCGCCAGCTCTACTCTTACCACTAGCACGATACCCCTTTTAAGGAAGGGGCTTCTCGCGCCTTCCCATTCCCCAAGGGTTATTGGCTACTCACGTACCACCTAGGCTCTGCCCTCATAGGCAGCAATGACAAATGGCTTGGCCCGCTCCAAATCATCGAGATTCGAGATCGCAACCTCCAAGTCTCCAGTACCCCAATGGCCGAACGTTCGGGCATCACGCATGTTGGGCGCTAAGTGAGCAATCGAATCGGGATCGATGTGCAAGAAGAGGAGCAAGCGACTCTTTTGCGGAACGACAGTTGCGAAGTTCTTAAGACGCTTGAATGCCATGTACAGCTTGAGCTCTTTGCGCTGAACGTCATCGCCAAGTGATCCGATGAAATCATCCAACGAGCCAATCAATCCGGCCATTTCAGGGCCATACAATGCCATCCACTCGGAATATGTCCTATCGCCAGTGGAACTGGAAGACCTTGGAGCATGGATGAACGGCACGTCCACTACTAGTTCGCGCGCCCTAGCCTTCCCGCGACCAGTAGTTGCGGTGTTGACCTGCTCAAACAACAGCAGATCATCTCCAAATCGCCTGTACCTAATGAGCTCCACACTCTGATTGATCTGCTGGACAGCGTGTGCGTCGAATTTTGTGAAATCCGCAGCAATGCAGACAACCCGCGGAGAACTCCAATCAATTTGCGAGGCAGCGGCAGTGCCCAGCGCATCCATTACTTGCAGCTTGAACTCGGCCTGATGATCCATCAACCAATCGAGGTAATAGAGCCCCTGGTTAATGACGTTCTCACCGATTGAGCGCTTGTACTCAATAATGACGGGGCTGTTGTTCTCATCCAGGCCCAAAGAATCAATGCGACCACCATGGGTCTTCCCGGTCACGTACTCAGTCGCAACAAACCGAATCCCAAGCATAGGCATCAAATTGGCCTCAATCAGCGTCTGGAGCGGCTTCTCCAGATCTGAAGCCCTTCCCTGCAGTTCAGTCGCTTTGCCGTCAACCAACCTGAAAAGCTTGATGTCACTCATTCCG
The DNA here is from genome assembly GCF_010608305.1 of Stenotrophomonas sp. AS012628. Taxonomy (NCBI): domain Bacteria; kingdom Pseudomonadati; phylum Pseudomonadota; class Gammaproteobacteria; order Lysobacterales; family Lysobacteraceae; genus Stenotrophomonas; species Stenotrophomonas sp. AS012628. The sequence goes on from NZ_VMBJ01000004.1 coordinate 164,571, forward strand.
CCCGATTCCCTTCAACTCTGTGCCTAGCGTACCGGCAAACAGCCCATCCCATACAACAAGGGCGCCTCTCGGCGCCCTCGTTCTTTCAACTCATTCCCACTCAATAGTCGCCGGCGGCTTCCCCGAGATGTCATAGACAACCCGCGACACCCCCCGCAACTCATTGATGATCCGGTTGCTCACCGTACCCAGGAACTCATACGGCAGATGCGCCCAATGCGCCGTCATGAAGTCGATCGTCTCCACGGCCCGCAGCGCAATCACCCACTCATAAGCGCGCGCATCGCCCACTACGCCCACCGACTTCACCGGCAGGAACACGGCAAACGCCTGGCTGGTCTTGTCGTACAGATCCGCCTTGCGCAGCTCATCAATGAAGATGGCATCGGCCTTGGCCAGCAGTTCGGCGTATTCGCGCTTCACTTCACCCAGAATGCGCACGCCCAGGCCCGGGCCCGGGAACGGATGGCGGTAGACCATGGTGCGCGGCAGGCCCAGCTCAACGCCCAGACGGCGCACTTCGTCCTTGAACAGCTCGCGCAGCGGCTCCACCAGGCCCAGCTTCATGTGCTCCGGCAGGCCGCCCACGTTGTGGTGGCTCTTGATCACATGCGCCTTGCCGGTCTTGCTGCCGGCCGACTCGATCACGTCCGGGTAAATGGTGCCCTGCGCCAGCCACTTGGCGTTCTTCAGCTTGCTCGACTCTTCGTCGAAGATCTCAACGAACAGGTTGCCGATGATCTTGCGCTTGGCTTCCGGGTCGCTCACGCCTTCCAGCGCGGCGAAGTAACGGTCGGCGGCATTCACGCGCACCACCTTCACGCCCATGTGCTCAGCGAACATCGCCATCACCTGGTCGCCTTCCTGCCAGCGCAGCAGGCCGGTATCCACGAACACGCAGGTCAGCTTCTCGCCGATGGCCTTGTGCAGCAGCGCAGCCACCACGGACGAGTCGACGCCGCCGGACAGGCCCAGGATCACTTCGTCATCGCCCACCTGTTCGCGCACGCGGGCGATCTGGTCATCGATGATGTTGGCGGCGGTCCACAGGGTCTGGCAGCCACACACGTCCACCACGAAGCGGCGCAGCAGCGCCTGCCCCTGCAGGGTGTGGGTCACTTCCGGGTGGAACTGCACGCCGTACCAGCGCTTTTCTTCGTTGGCCATGGCGGCCACCGGAATGCGGTCGGTGGTGGCGGTGATGGTGAAGCCCGGCGGCGCAACGGAGACGTGGTCGCCGTGGCTCATCCAGACATTCAGCTTCGGCTCGCCACCGTGGTCGCTCAAGCCCTTGAACAGCGCATCCGGGTTGATCACGTTCACTTCGGCGTGGCCGAATTCGCGCTGGTCCGCCGCTTCGGTGGCACCGCCCAGCTGCGCGGCCAGGGTCTGCATGCCGTAGCAGATGCCAAAGATCGGCAGGCCGCTGTCGAACACTTCCTGCGGCGCGGCCGGGGCACCCGGCAGCGTGGTCGATTCCGGGCCACCGGACAGGATGATGCCCTTGGCGCCAAACGCCGCGATCTCGGCCGGGTTGTGGTCCCACGCCCAGATTTCGCAGTAGACGCCCAGCTCGCGGATGCGGCGGGCGATCAGCTGCGTGTACTGCGCGCCGAAATCGAGGATGAGGATCTTGTCGTTATGGATGTTGGTCATGGTGCCGTTCCAGTGGTGTTTTTCGCAGCGCCCGGCGCTTCGAGGCTCTGCGTCAGCGTGGCGATGAACGCCTCGCGTTGTTGAATATGTGAGGGGTCTTCCTCGTCCCAGCGCAGCATCAGCAGGCCGTGCGGTGCGTTGGGGTTGGCGCGGTCAGCGCGCGGCAACTCGGCGATTTCCTGCACTTCGGTGCCGGGCACGATGCGCCGTTGCAGCGCCGCCATCGAGAAGCCCGACTCCGCAGCGCCCCAGGACGCCCACTGCACGCTCATCCGTGCGGGCTCCAGCGCGCCCAGTACCGGTGTCAGCACCGGATCATCCGGGCCATGCAGCAGCTCGGTAACGCACTGCAGCGTGACCTGCAGCGGACGCTCGCCAGTGCCTTTCAGCAGCCAGCGCTGTTCGCCTGCGGCCTGCATCTGCCAGCCCTTCGGCAGCGAGAACGCGTTCTGGCACACCTGTACGTCCTGCAATTGCGAAACCGCCGCGCCCGGAGACCCGGAGCGCGGCGGCGGTTCGGACAACGAACAGCCTGCCATCAGCAGGCTGCCCGTAATCGCAAGAGCAGTTCGCAAGCGCATCAGGCGCGGTAGTTCGGCGGCTCTTTGGTGATGGTCACGTCGTGGACGTGGCTCTCACGCTGGCCGGCGCCGCTGATCTTCACGAACTTGGGCTTGCTGCGCATGTCTTCGATGGTGGCGCAGCCCACGTAGCCCATGGTGGCGCGCAGGCCGCCCATCAGCTGGTGGATGATGCCGCCCACCGGGCCGCGGTACGGCACGCGGCCTTCGATGCCTTCCGGCACCAGCTTGTCGGCGGTGGCGGCGTCCTGGAAGTAGCGGTCCTTCGACCCCTTCTCCATGGCAGCCAGCGAACCCATGCCGCGGTAGCTCTTGTACGAACGGCCCTGGTACAGCTCGGTCTCGCCCGGCGATTCCTCGGTACCGGCCAGCAGGCCACCGACCATGATGGTCGAGGCACCGGCGGCCAGCGCCTTGCCGATGTCGCCCGAGTAGCGGATGCCACCGTCGGCGATCAGCGGGATGCGGTCCTGCAGCGCTTCGGCCACCAGGTCGATGGCGGTGACCTGCGGCACGCCGACGCCGGCGACGACGCGGGTGGTGCAGATCGAGCCCGGGCCGATGCCGACCTTGACTGCGTCCGCGCCGCTGTCCAGCAGCGCCAGTGCGGCTTCGCCGGTGCAGATGTTGCCACCGATGACCTGCACGTTCGGGAAGTTCTTCTTGACCCAGCTGACGCGGTCCAGCACGCCCTGCGAGTGGCCGTGCGCGGTATCGACCACGATCACGTCCACGCCGGCGGCGACCAGCGCTTCCACGCGGCGATCGGTATCGCCACCCACGCCGACGGCAGCGCCGACCAGCAGGCGGGTCGACAGATCCTTGGCAGCGTTCGGGAAGTCGGTGTTCTTCTGGATGTCCTTGACGGTGATCAGGCCACGCAGTTCGAACGAATCATTGACCACCAGCACCTTTTCGATGCGGTTGCGGTGCAGCAGCTGCAGCACTTCATCAGACGCGGCGCCTTCCTTGACCGTGATCAGGCGATCCTTCTTGGTCATGATGTGGCGGACCGGATCGTCCAGCTCGGTCTCGAAGCGCATGTCGCGGTGGGTCACGATGCCGGCCAGCTGGCCGTCGCTGCCCACCACCGGCACGCCGGAGATGTTGTGCGCCTGGGTCAGGGCCAGCACGTCGCGGATGGTGGTTTCCGGGCCGACGGTGATCGGGTCGCGGATGACACCGGCCTCGAACTTCTTGACCTTGGCCACTTCCGCGGCCTGCTGTTCCACGCTCAGGTTCTTGTGGATGATGCCCATGCCGCCCAGCTGTGCCATGGCGATGGCCAGGCGGGCTTCGGTGACGGTATCCATGGCTGCAGACAGGATCGGAAGCTTGAGCTTCAGGTCTCGGGTCAACCGCGTTTCGAGGTTGACGTCCTTGGGCAGGATGGTCGAGTGGGCGGGGACGAGCGAGACGTCGTCGTAAGTGAGTGCTTCAGCCTGGATGCGCAGCATCGGCATACCCGAGATGTGGGGAAGCGCGACATTTTACCCTGTTTTCGCGCCGCGTGGCAGGGGGTAGATGCGACGCAGTGTCGCGCGGGCGGCGATCGGTTCAGGGCGGCTTGGGTGGGTGCCAACCTTGGTTGGCACGATCCGTCCGGCACCGGCACCCCAGATGGGCCGATGGCCCCGATGGATGTGTGCCAACCAAGGTTGGCACCTACCAGGAGCGGGTCGGCGGGAATCGCGGGGCATCAATGCAACCCCGGTAGCGCCGGGCCATGCCCGGCGAGCGCAGCGGCGCCGCAAACATCCGCCGGGCATGGCCCGGCGCTACCCTCAGGAGGCTTCCGCCGCTTCCAGGGTGTTCTGCATCAACGTGGCCACGGTCATCGGGCCCACGCCACCCGGCACCGGGGTAATCCAGCTGGCCCGCTGGGCCGCCGCTTCAAACCCGACATCGCCCACCAGCCGGCCGTCATCCAGCCGGTTGATACCCACATCGATCACCACCGCGCCCGGCTTCACCCACTCGCCCGGCACGATGCCCGGGCGGCCTACCGCCACCACCAGGATGTCGGCGTTGCGCACGGCCTGTTCCAGCACGTCCTTGGGGGTGAACTTGTGGCAGCTGGTCACGGTGCAGCCGGCGATCAGCAGCTCCAGGCCCATCGGCCGGCCGACATGGTTGCTGACGCCCACGATGGTGGCGTTGCGGCCACGTACCGGCTGGTCGGTGTGGCCCAGCAGCGTGGTGATGCCGCGCGGGGTGCACGGGCGCAGGCCGAACTCGCGCAGGGCCAGGTGGCCGACGTTTTCCGGGTGGAAACCGTCCACGTCCTTGCGCGGGTCGATGCGCTGGATCAGCCGGCGCGCGTCGGGGATGCCCGGCAGCGGCAGCTGGATCAGGATGCCGTTGATCTTCGGATCGGCGTTGAGCTGGTCGATCAGGTCGAGCAGCTCGGCCTCGGTGGTACCGGCCGGCAGATCGTAGTCATGCGCCTCGATGCCGACCTTCTCGGCGGCACGGCGCTTGTTGCGCACGTACACGGTCGAGGCCGGGTCGCCACCGACCAGCACCACGGCCAGGCCTGGGCGGCTGCCGCCGGCGGCCACGCGGGCGTCGACGCGCACCTTCAGGCTGTCGAGCAGGTCCTCGGCGATACGGCGGCCATCAAGGATGCGGGCAGGATGCTGGGGGGCGGAATCGATCATCGGAGGCAGGCGTGGGGCGGCGGGGACGCTATTGTCCCCGATTCAGGCCCCCTCGCCCACCGCCAATCCGGGCGGCCGCTGCGCTCGCCGGGCATGGCCCGGCGCTACC